>CAZAYQ010000065.1:0-9210 GCA_964489345.1 uncultured Clostridia bacterium
GCTGCAACTATTTGTTCAGGAGTCTGTCTAAGCCCTGTATAAATTACTTCCATGCCTGCATCCCTAAGGGCTCTTGCTATAACCTTAGCACCCCTGTCATGGCCGTCAAGACCGGGCTTTGCAATTAAAACTCTAATTGGTCTATTCATCTTTTTCCCTCCTAAAGCAATACTGCCTGCTCATATTCACCGAAAACTTCTCTCATAAGGCCGCATATTTCTCCTAATGTGGCATATTCTTTCACTGCATCAAGTATAAAGGGCATTACATTTTCTGTTCCCCGGCAAGCCGTCTTAAGCAAGAGCAGTTTTTCTTCAACTGAAGCATTGTTTCTTTGAGCTTTAATATCATTGATTTTCTTTTTCTGCATTTCTGCAACAATGGGGTCAACCCGCAAAAGTCCTTTTGGAGCTTCTTCTTCCACCTGATATTTGTTGACTCCAACCACTATTCTGTCCTTGGATTCAATTTCCATCTGATATTTATAGGAAGCATCTGAAATTTCCTTTTGAATATAGCCTAAATCTATAGCTCTTGCCGCTCCCCCAAGCTCATCAATCTTATTTATATATTCCATTGCCTCTTCTTCAAGTTCTTTTGTCTTTGCTTCAATAAAATATGAGCCTGCCAGCGGGTCTACAGTATTTGTGACCCCTGTTTCGCTTGCAATAATCTGCTGGGTTCTAAGAGCGATTGTTACCGAATCAGTTGTTGGAAGAGCAAGTGCCTCATCCCTTGAATTAGTATGCAGTGACTGGGTTCCTCCAAGCACTGCCGCCAATGCCTGCATTGCAACTCTTATAATATTGTTGTTGGGCTGCTGGGCAGTAAGTGTGCAGCCTGCAGTTTGAGTATGGAATTTCAGCATCATGGATTTTTCATTTTCAGCTTTGAATCTTTCTTTCATTATTTTTGCCCAAAGCCTTCTGGCTGCTCTGAATTTAGCTACTTCTTCAAACAGATCATTATGTGAATTAAAGAAAAAGGAAAGTCTGGGGGCAAATGTATCAACATCAAGTCCTGCCTTAATTGCAGCATCAACATATGCAATTCCATCCGCCAAGGTAAAACCTACTTCCTGGGCTGCGGTTGACCCTGCCTCCCTGATGTGGTATCCTGAAATACTTATGGTATTCCACTTTGGAACTTCCTTTGAGCAGTATTCAAAAATATTTGTAATAAGCCTCATAGACGGCTCTGTAGGGAAGATGTATGTCCCCCTTGCTATGTATTCTTTTAATATGTCATTTTGAATTGTACCTCTTAATTTATCAGGTGACACCCCTTGTCTTTCGGCAACTGCAATATACATTGCTAAAAGAACTGCTGCCGGAGCATTTATGGTCATTGAAGTAGATACCTTGTCAAGAGGTATCCCGTCAAACAATATTTCCATATCTTTAAGTGAGTCAATGGCAACACCCACCTTGCCAACCTCCCCCTGGGCCAGTGAATGGTCGGAGTCATAGCCTATCTGGGTGGGAAGGTCAAAGGCTACAGATAATCCGGTAGACCCCTGATTAACCAGGTATTTGTATCTTTCATTTGATTCTTCTGCAGTGGCAAAGCCTGAGTACATACGCATTGTCCATGGCCTTCCCCTGTACATGGTAGGCTGGTAGCCTCTAGTAAAAGGATACTGCCCCGGATATCCTATTTCACTTTCATAATCAATATCAGAAACATCTTCGGGTGTGTATAATCTGTTAACCACAGAACCGGAAACGGTTTTAAATTCTTCTTTGCTTTCAGGTGCCTTGCTTAGGGTTTTTGCCAAAACACCATCTTCCCATTTTTTTCTTTCTTCTTTTATATGGGAAAGCCTATCTTGATCAAACATTTTTCCTCCTCTAATATGCTGGTTTTGTCATCCTTAGTAAAACATTCCATGGATGACAAATCTGCATTTTCTATAACATAGTCATTAAACAATAGTAAGCAGAGGGTCCCCTGCACTTACTGTTGCAGACTTTGAAGTATAAATCTTTGCAACTGTCCCGTCTGCTGCCGCCGCTATTTCATTTTCCATTTTCATAGCTTCAAGGATAAATACTATATCACCCTTATTAATCACTTGTCCTTCTGTTACCAGGATATCCAAAATTGTTCCCGGCATAGGTGCTGACATTAATTCTCCCTGACCCCCCATAGGCGCTGCTTTTGCTGCCGGTTGAGGTACCGGCTCTAGCTGTGCTGCTGAAGGTACCGGTTGAACAGGCTGCTCTACCGGTGCCTGCTGTACCGGCTGATATGCAAATCCTCCCTGGCCTGCTCCTACTTCTTCTACTTCCACTGCATATGTTTTGCCGTTTACTCTTACATTAAATTTTTTCATATTATCCTCCGTTTGACTGTACATTTTATTTTTCTATTATCACGCAGTCTCATCTCATTAATTTCATTCTTCCTGCATGTGCCCATATTGAGTCCATTTCAGGGGTCCCTTTTATATTTCTTACTATGAATTCACTTGTTCCAAGCATCACGGATATCGCTGCTGTAATTGCAGCTACAATTTCCTCCTCTTCATCCATCGCTGCCAATGCTGCTGCTATAACAGCAGCAATTTCATCTTCATCATGTATATTTACCTTTGATGAATGTTTAGCCTTTAATTCTTCCTCTCCAACACTTTTTTTCTTGAATAAATTATCAAATAAGCCCATAAGCGCCTCCTATAAAGGAATATTGCCATGTTTTTTTTCAGGTCTTAATTCTCTTTTGCCTGTTAACATGTAAAATGAACTTATAATTCTTTTTCGTGTTTCCGAGGGCTCTATTACTGCATCCACATATCCCCTTGCTGCGGCTGTATATGGATTTGCCACTGTATCCCTGTATTCTTCAATCTTTTCTTTTCGTTTTTCGTCCTTGTCTTCTGCTTCTTCAATTTCCTTTTTAAATATTATATTAGCTGCCCCGTCAGGTCCCATCACTGCAATTTCTGAGGCCGGCCATGCCAGGACCATGTCTGCCCCCAGCTCCTTGCTGCACATTGCAATATAGGAGCCTCCGTAGGCCTTCCTTGTAATTACCGTAACCTTAGGCACTGTAGCTTCAGAAAATGCATAGAGCATTTTTGCACCGTGCCTTATAATTCCGCCGTATTCCTGGTTTGTTCCGGGCAAAAATCCCGGCACATCCATCAGTGAAAGGAGGGGTATGTTGAAGGCATCGCATGTTCTTATAAAGCGGCCTGCCTTGTCGGAAGCATTTATGTCCAGACAGCCGGCAAGAACCTTGGGCTGGTTTGCAACTAGACCTATACTCTTGCCGTTTAATCTCATAAATCCCGTAATTATGTTTTGAGCATAGTAGGGCTGGTATTCCAAGAACTCGGAATTATCTGCAAGAGTTAATATAACATTTTTCATATCATATGCCTTGTTGGGGCTTTCAGGAATCATTTCATTTAAGCTTTCATCCATCCTGTTAATATCATCATTGACCGGCTTAAGCGGTGGAGTTTCCAAATTGTTTTGCGGCAAAAAGCTGAGAAGTCTTTTAATATGTTCTATGCATTCTTCTTCATTGTTGTCTACAAAATGAGCAACACCGCTGATGCTGTTGTGGGTCATTGCCCCGCCCAGTTCTTCCGCTGATACCTTTTCTCCGGTAACTGTTTCAATAACATTAGGTCCTGTTATAAACATTTTGCTGGTGTTTTTAACCATGAAAACAAAGTCCGTTATTGCAGGAGAATATACAGCCCCCCCTGCACATGGCCCCAATATTACTGAAATCTGAGGAATTACTCCTGAAGCTATGGTATTGTTGTAAAATATTTTGCCGTATCCCGAAAGTGCATCAACACCTTCCTGTATTCTTGCCCCCCCTGAATCGTTTATACCGATTAAAGGAGCTCCCACCTTAAGAGCCATCTGCTGGGCTTTAACAATTTTTGCTGCGTGCATTTCACCCAGGCTTCCTCCGATTACGGTGAAATCCTGAGCAAATATACATACTAATCTGCCGTCGATTGTGCCGTATCCGGACACAACCCCGTCTCCCGGTATTTTCTTCTTTTCCATTCCAAAATTGCTGCATCTGTGCTCAACATAAGCATCTATTTCCACAAAGCTTCCCTGGTCCAGAAGTTTTAAAATTCTTTCCCTTGCAGTAAGCTTTCCGCTTGCATGCTGCTTATCGATTGCCTTTTGACCGCCGCCTGACTTTATGCTTTCCTGTCTTTTTTTTAGCTCGGCTAATTTATTCATGTTTCCTCCAGTTTTACGTATTTAAATATTGTAATAAAGGGCTGCGCCCTATTGTATTTTTTTAGGTTTTTTATTTGTAAGCTTGTGCAATAATAAGACAGTAATGTATATTACTATAATTACCAAAAATATAGCTGTCATTCCCATTCCCATCAGTTTAAAAGATGCAATTACATTTTCGCTCATTATCATCCTCCTACCACAATGCCGGTACCAGGCCGATTATTACACCGCCTGCTATTACTGAAGCTATTTGTCCGGCCACATTTGCTCCTACAGCGTGCATAAGCAGGTGGTTCTGAGAGTCCGCTTCAATTCCCATTTTTTGAATAACCCTTGCTGACATGGGAAATGCCGAAATTCCTGCTCCCCCCACCATGGGATTTATCTTTTCCTTCAAGAAGATATTTAAGAATTTTGCAAACAATACTCCTGCCATCGTATCAAATACAAATGCCAGCAGTCCCAGCACCATTATTTTAATAGTATCCATAGATACGAATATATCTGCCTTCATACTTGCTGATATTGTTATTCCCAAAAGCAATGTTATTAAATTTACCATAGAGTTTTGTGCTGTCTCCGACAATGACCTTAAGACACCGCATTCTCTTATCAGGTTGCCGAACATTAAAAAGCCTACCAGTGATACGGATGCCGGAGCCACAAGTCCTGCTATTATTGTTACTATAATGGGGAACAAAAGTCTTGTCATCCGGGAAACACTTTTTGGATTATAGGACATCCTGATTTTTCTTTCATTTTTTGTTGTAACCAGTTTTATGGCAAAGGGTTGAATAATTGGTACCAATGCCATATATGAATATGCTGCCACTGCTATAGGACCTATGTAATTGCTTTTAAGCACCTGGGATACAAGTATTGATGTAGGTCCGTCAGCTGCCCCTATTATTCCAAAAGACGCTGCATCAGCCAAACCATATCCCATGAAGGCTGCTACAGTTATTGTGGCAAATATTCCAAATTGTGCTGCTGCTCCAAACAACAAAAGCCTTGGATTGGATAACAAGGGGCCAAAATCAATCATTGCACCTATGCCTATGAAAAGCAAAAGAGGCATTGCTTCAGAAGCATTGATTCCTATTTCAAATAACCAGTCTATAATTCCCGTAACAGTCCCTATCCCTTCCAATGTTTGGTTTAAAACGCCGGACATAGGTATATTTACAAGTATTGCTCCAAAACCCATGGGAAGCAGCAAGGAAGGCTCAAGTTCCTTTGAAATTGCCAGATAGATAAGAACAGCGCCAATTATCCACATAACAATTTGTTTCCATGTTACCGCCATTATCCCTTCAATTAAAAATTCCATGTTTACTCCTCTTGTGTGATATGTTTAATCGGCTATATTAAATCCGTGCCATCATATGATTCTCCGCCGGCATCAGGCATAATGCCATACCTTATAGACCAGACATCTTTGTATTTTAAAGCTTGAGAATGAATTTTAGAAATATCTTCCTGGGGCAGCTTTCTTATTATTTTTGCAGGAATTCCCGCAACAACAGAAAATGGAGGTATATGCTGGTTTTTCTTAACTACGGCACCTGCAGCAACAATACTTCCTCTTCCAACAAGGGCACCATTCATAATAATTGAGCCCATGCCTATCAGGCAGTGATCTTTAATTTCGCAGGCATGTATTATTGCATTATGGCCTATTGTTACATAATCACCTATGATTGCAGGAAAATTATCGGCGACATGAATAACACTGTTATCCTGAATATTTACATACCTTCCTATTTCTATATAATTTATATCTCCCCTTACTACAGTGTTAAACCATATGCTTGAGTATTCTTTAATTATTACCCTGCCTATGATATGGCTGCCGTCAGCAATATATGTTTTTTTATCAATAGTTGGTTTTATACCTTCAAATTCTATTATCATTTCCTAATCTCCCGAAATATGTAACCCGTCTTAATACGTTCATTTTCAAAACCTTGCCTTTATTACAGCAAGGGCACCAGGGTTACATATATACCTGTTAAGATTGCAGTAGTTATTACACCGCATATGTTTGCACTCATTGCATAATCCAGGATAAAGCTGTACTTGGTAACTCTGTTGACTTCTTTTTGTGCAACCTTGGCAGTTGTAGGCACACATGATACTCCTGCAATTCCCACCACAGGATTGAAGTTTTTGCCGCTTATGAAATAAACTAAATAACCCCCTATAATTCCGCCTATTCCGGAAAGGAGAAGTGCTATTATACCCAAAATTAAGAGAGGCAGTATTTTCGGATTTAATATTGTGCTTGCTTCACATAGAACTCCCAATGTCAGGCCCAAAAAAAATGTTGCTGAATAAAGAAAAACATCCTCTAAAAGCTTTGCATATCTTACTATGCCCGATTCTCTTATAGCATTGCCAAGGAAGAAACTTAAAAACAAAGGTGATGCGGATGGGAATAAAAGGCAGAGCACTATACATGCCAATATATCAAAGGCTAATTTTTCATTTGATGTAATATTACTTTTTTGTGTTTTTGAATTTTTAATTACTATGCCCCTTATATCTTTTGGTATCAAAAACCTTACCAAAAATGGATACCCCCCATAGGTTAAACTAAGATAGAGGTAAGCAACAACCGTAATGGGTACGAAGAGATCTTGGGCAAGAGCAAGGGATGCAAATAAAACCATGGGGCCGTCAGCACCGCCTATAAGAGATATTGCTGCAGCTTCACCGTATGTAAAACCCATAGCAGTAGCAATAGGAAAAGTAACAACTGTTCCAAGTTCAGCAAACATGGCAATCAGCATACCTGTAAAGGGGTATTTTAAAACGCTTCCCACATCAGAAATAACTCCTATCCCCATAAAAACCAAACAGGCAATCAAGCCGTTGGAAAACATAAAAGTATAAATTGGCTGAAGCCAGTCAATCTGTAATATATTCATAAGTTCGTCAGTGTTTGTTACCATAGGATCCATAAATATAGTTCCTATTTGTGTTGCAGAGAGAAATAGAACACCGGAGTTTACCGCTGCCATTCCAAATCCCATGGGAATCATAATAAGCGGTTCTAAGATTTCTTTTTTCCCTAAATAAACCAGTAAAATACCAAGTAAAATAAGTACAATTCTCGCTGTTGCAATTTTAGGCTCTTGAACGAACAGGGTTCCAACCCCTTGAAAAAGACTGATGAAATTCAATTATTAACCTCTTTTCTAGAAAATTTTCTTATCATGAATAAAATAAACTTAATTAAACCGGCAATGAATACCGATACTGCAAATCCCAATAAATATACAGTAAATGCGAAAGAAATATCCTTCATAACAGCTCCTTCTAACTTGATTCTTTTTTAACTTAATTCCTTTTTTACAAAACAAATAAATACGATAGCAATGACAACTATAATAATAATTGCAGCCAACGGTTCAATACTATACATAATACACCTCAGTTAATTTTATTTACATTTTGCTCTGTGCCCTTCTATATGTAGATTCCATTAATTTTTCTTTATCTACGATAACTCTTTCGTATATTCCTTTACATATCAGGCCAATCTCATCGTGACAGGAAAAATCAAGAAATATTTTATTGCCGGAGATTTCTGTAACTGTGAGAATTGTTGATATGGTATTGCCTGTAAGGGTCAAGGTTGGCTGTTCATGGGATAATTCTATATATTTGCCAACGGTTATGTAATTTGCCGGAAGTAATGGATCCAGCATTTTCGCCGATGCCTCGATAATTATGTCCAGCACTTCAGGTGTTGTCAGCAGATAGTCCAATGAATCGATAGAGCCTGAATAAGCATATGTACCCCTTATGCTGCCTTCCCTTTTATGAATTGTGGAAAGTCCCGCACTTATCTTATGTTCCATACAAATTCCTCCTAAACTCTTCTTTAATCTTCCGGCTATATCTTAATATGAATTTATTATTTTTGCAATACTTTGGGGCTAAATGATTTGTATTAATTAAATCTTGCAAAAATATAAGAATGGCATATCCACTAATAAAAAAAGAACGGCATATGCCGTCCCTTCGGGTGTGTCCCAACCCTTTATATACTTCCCCCGTCAAAGAGGATTTCAAACTCCTTGCCGGAGATTGTTTCTTTTTCAAGTAAAGCCTGGGCTACACTGTGGAGTTTTTCCATATTTTCGCTTAGCAGTTTTTCAGTTTTATTATAAGCAGTATCAATGATTCTTCGCATTTCATTGTCAATTTTAGCTGCCACATCTTCACTGTAATTTCTTATTTTATTGAAGTCCCTTCCCAGGAATACTTCATCTTCGCTGGTTCCATATGACATAGGTCCTAATCTGTCGCTCATGCCGTATGTTGTAACCATTGCCCTGGCGATTTTTGTTGCCCTTTCTATATCGTTTGATGCACCGGTAGATATGTCATCAAGGGCTAATTTCTCAGCAACCCTGCCCCCCAACAACCTTACAATATAGTCTTCCATGTCTGATTTCGACCTGTATGATTTGTCTTCTTCAGGAAGATACATTGTAAATCCGCCTGCTCCCCCCCTGGGGATGATTGTAATCATATGAACCGGGTCTTTGGTTGATGAAAGCCTTGCCACAACCGCATGACCTGCTTCATGATAAGCTGTGAGCTTCTTTTCGTTTTCGCTGATAACTTTGCTTCTTTTTTCAGGTCCTGCAATAACCTTTGTTATTGCTTCCTCTATTATATCCATTGTAATAACCGTCTGGCTGTGTCTTGCAGCTAAAAGGGCTGCTTCATTCATTGCATTTTCCAAATCAGCCGGTGTAAATCCGGGAGTTCTTTTTGCAACTATTTCTAAATCCACGTCTTCTGCCAAAGGCTTCTTTCTTACATGGATTTTCAATATTTCCTCTCTTGCCTTTACATCAGGAAGACCAACGTGAACCTGTCTGTCAAACCTGCCCGGTCTCAATAAAGCAGGGTCCAAAATATCAGGTCTGTTAGTTGCTGCAATTATGATTATTCCTTCATTGCCTGAGAATCC
>CAZAYQ010000066.1:0-8875 GCA_964489345.1 uncultured Clostridia bacterium
TTTACTCCCCCTACGATTTTATAGGGTATGCCTTCTCTTATCAAGCCTTCTTCCAAGGCTCTTGACTGTGCATTTGTCCTGTATAAAACACAAATTTCAGAATAATCGATATTGTTTTCTCTGTACTCCTTGCGGATTAAGGCTGCTGTGGCAAAAGCCTCATCCCTCTCATTGTCTGTTTCAAATATTCTTACCAGGCTTCCTTCTTTAAGGTCTGTGTATAAATTCTTGCCCTTCCTTTGACAATTATTTTTAATTACTCCATTTGCAGCACTTAAAATAACGTCCGTTGACCGGTAATTTTTTTCAAGCTTGACTATTTTAGCCCCCTTAAAGTCATTTTCAAAATTAAGGATATTTGTAATATCAGCACCCCTCCAGCCGTAAATGGACTGGTCCTCGTCTCCTACCACAAATACATTGTTGTCACCATTTTTCTTTTTGCCTAAAAGTTTTATGAGAGCATACTGAACATGGTTGGTATCCTGATATTCATCCACAAGTATATACTTAAATCTCTCCCGGTAGAGTTCAAGAACATCTTCATTTTTTTCAAGAATTTCAAGGGTTTTTATGATTAAATCATCAAAATCCAATGCATTTGAAGTTCTCAGCTTCCTTTCATATAGGGCATAAACCTCCCCCTTGTTTCTTTCTGCAAAATTATTGTAATTATCTTTAATAAAATCATCGGGGTTATTGCGCCTGTTTTTTTCATTGCTTATAAGTGCCTTAATGGTATTTGCATTATAATTCTTGGGGTTTAGGTCAAGTTCCTTTATGCAGTCTCTTATTACTATTTTTTGATCATCTGCATCGTAAATGGTAAAGTTTTTATCATAGCCTATTCTGTCAATATATCTTCTTAATATTCGGACACAGACAGAATGAAAGGTCCCTATCCACATTCTGTCAATTGAATAGTCAATAAGACGGCCTATTCTTTCCTTCATTTCATCCGCTGCCTTATTTGTAAATGTTATTGCAAGCACTTCCCAAGGCATTGCTTTTCCCGACTCAATCAAATATGCCGTCCGGTGGGTCAGGACTCTGGTCTTGCCTGTACCTGCTCCTGCAATAACCAGTATAGGTCCTTGGTCATGAGAAGCTGCTTCTCTTTGTTTGTCATTTAATGAATTAAGTATGTCCATTTTTCTCCTATCCGGGGTTTCCGGTATATCCCCATACCTTGTATGGTTTGTCCTTCTTATCTATATGAATTATATCACAGTCAAACATTAGTCTCAAGATTCTGTTTTATTAGTTTTTATTTGTTTTTATTTGTTTTTATGAATAAATTTGTTTATAGTAAATAATTTTAGGTATAAGTATATTAGATAATATTATACGAGGAGGGAGCTTATGAAAAAGATATTGGTACCTATTGACGGCTCGCCCTTATCTGTTAAGGTGGGTGAAAGTGCCGCGGAATTAGGCAGGTTGATTGGTGCAGAACTTATTTTCATAACTGTCATCAACATGCCTTCAGAAGAAAAATATGCACATTTCGGCATGACTATTGAGAAGCAATTTTCATCAAATCGTAAGGAAATGCTCAATAAGTTAATGCAGCAGGAATCTAAAATGCTTAACATTATTGTTAGAAATTTAGATACAGGCGATTTAAAGGTTAGCAAGAAACTATTGGTAGGCAGGTCTGCAACAGAAATTTTAAAGCTTGCAGGAGAAGAAAATGTTGATTTTATTTTTATGGGAAGGAGAGGCTTCTCTTCTGTCCAAAGATTTTTTGTAGGCTCGGTAACTCAAAGGGTTATTTCAGCAGCACCGTGCCCGGTAATTGTAATTAACGGATAAGTTTTTGAGTTAGGGGGATATTTCATCCCCCTTTTAATATGGGCAAATAGTATTGAAGTTATAGAACGCATCTCCTTAACTGAAAAGGCATTTCATGAATTCTTCCTTTGTAATCCTGCCAAGATATTCGTCTATTGATACATTTTCCAATAATTCATTTATTTCACTCTTGTCATATTTTGCACCCCTCAGCTTGTCTTCCAAATCCTTAATGTCTCCCTTGCCGAAGAAGTCACCGTATACTTTGCAGTTTTCAATTCTTCCTTTAACCACGTGGAGCCTCACATCAACCCCTCCCCCTTCAAATCTTTTGTAGCCTTTATAGTTAAATTCAGGAGAATATCCGAAATTCCATTCCCATGTTCCATACTTTTCATCAACCATTCTTTGAATGCCTTCCTTGTCCTCATGTGATAATTCATATATTTCAACCGGCTGATTGAAGTATTCAAAAATATTTATTAATAAAAGCTCTTTAAATTCCAATACATCAATATCATCCCTTACATAAGGCTTAATGTTTGTCACCCTGCTTGATACGGACTTTACCCCCTTAGATTCGATTTTATCCCTTTTTACATTTAAAGCCTTGGACAAGGTGTCTAATTTAGAATCAAAAAGCAGGGTTCCATGATTTAAAACTCTTTCCTTTATAATACTTTGGGCAATACCTGAAAATTTTTTTCCATCAATTACAATATCATTTCTGCCGGAGAATTCACAGTCTACTCCTAACTTTTCCAATGCCTTGACTATGGGGATATTGTATGTTTTAAAGTCTATTAAATTGCTTTGTGCCTTAGTTATAAAGGAGAAATTTAAATTCCCCAAATCATGGTAAACAGCCCCGCCCCCGGTTACCCTTCTTACAACATTAATTTTATTATCTTTAACATAGTCCATATTTATTTCTTCTATAGTATTTTGATTTTTGCCTACAATTATGGACGGGCCGTTTCTCCACAATAAAACAAAATCTTCCTTATCCAAATTTTTAAAAATATACTCTTCAAATGCTAAATTATAATGGGGGTCTGTTGAATTGTTTTCAATATATTTCATGCTGTCCACCTCCGAGCCAATTTTTTCTATTATATAATAGATGTTTATTCAATTCAATCTTTTTTTAGGGACGGTTCTTTGAACAAAAAGAACCGTCCCCAAAAGTTTTTGGTTGGATTTTATCTAAATTTGTATTATACTAAAACAGGTGGTGACATAATGATTAATAAGACAATATCTTTGATACTAGCTCTATTGATAATGGCAGGTCCTAATGTAAAGTGTCCTGAAACAATAAAAATTCTGTCTATCGGCAACTCATTTTCACAAGATACTGTTTATTACTTGTATGATATAGCAAAATCGGCAGATATTAATGTAATAATCGGCAATCTCTACTACAGCGGAAGCTCATTGGAGATACATGAAAAAAACTCCAAAGGAAATCTTAAGGCTTATTCCTATCAAAAATGGACATCTTCAGAAATGACGGAGGAAAAAAACAAAACCATGAAAGAGGTGCTCCTTGATGAAAACTGGGACTACATAACATTTCAGCAGTCATCCGAAAATTCAGGATTATATAATACTTACCAGCCTTATCTTAATAATTTGATTGAATATGTAAAAGCAACCGTAAAAAATCCCGGTGTGAAATTTGCCCTGAACATGACCTGGGCTTATTCAACAGACAGCAAAAATAAAGGTTTTGGCGTTTACAGTTACAATCAGTTCAATATGTATCGCTGTATTGCCGAGTCCTATAAACAGGCACTAAGGGAAACAGAAGCTGATATAATTATTCCATGCGGAACAGCTATACAAAATGCCCGGACAAACAAATACCTCATTACAGAGGGCAATGAACTTACCAGCGACGGTTATCATTTAGAAAAAGGAATGGGGAGGTATATTGCGGGATTAACCCTTTTTGAAGCTTTGATTGTTAAAGACAAAGGTCTGGACATAAATATTTATGATGATGTGACATTTGTACCTGATACAAAAAACACCGCTGAAAATTTAGCCCCCTTAGCGAAAAAGTCTGTAATCGAAGCAGTAAATACCCCATATGCAATAACAAAAATTCATGAATAACTTTTTTAGTTTTTAGGGACGGTTCTTTTTGTTAAAAGAACCGTCCCCAAAATTTCCTGAAATTATTAAATTATTATCTGTTTGCTTCGTACTGTCTCACAAGTTCTACAAACAGTTTTGGAACTTTCATCATGTTTTCGGGGGTTTCAACATATGCCAGGCGGAACTGGGTGCTTCCCGGGTTAGCTTCACCTTTTGCTATATCATAGAATCCCTTCATGGGTGCAATCAATAAAGTAGTTTGAACACCGTCAATATCTACAACACCTTTCTCTGCACAGTAAAGGCAGAATTCAATTGCATCAAATCCCGGTTTTACAATATTTCTAACATCTACTACCGTGTAAATTGATGCATCAGGGCTTGAAACAATCAAGCCGGGCTCCAGAACTTTAAACTCTTTTGATACATTTTTAATCAGATTGCCGTAGTAATCGCGCAGGCTTTTGCACCACTCTGCGATTTCTTCCTTCGTTTGATGAGCTAATGCTCCGAATATATACTGCCCTATAGCATTTGCGCAAAGATTTGCTGTATATTCAGCAGCACAGCGATTGCCGAATTCAGGGCTGTCTGTAATAACGGCACCTATTCTTAGTCCGCATGCATTCCATACCTTGGATGCAGTTTCAATGCTTATTCTTCTTCCTTCAATACCGGGTACATCGCTGTCTGTAAGTCCCCAGATGCTTACCAGTTCGCTTCCTTCAACATAGAAGAGTTCGCGATAAGCCTCATCGCTTGCCATCCACATATTGTACTTAACGCAAAGCTCTGCAAGCTGAACCATAGTTTCTTTATCATAAAACTGGCCTGTGGGGTTGTCATAAGGTATTACAAGCAATGCTCCCGGATTGTTGGCTTTAATAGTTTCTTCGATTTTGTCGATTTCCGGAAGGCTGAACTTTCCATCTTCATTTAAATGACGTTTAACTGTAACCGTTTTACGGCCTAATCTTTCAGCGAAAGAAATATAGTTTGTGTACGCAGGATCAATCATCATCAGAGGCTTTTCACCGGCTCCTGCAGGTCCGCAAACTCCGATTAATAAGAGCTCCATTCCGGTCGAGCCGCCGTCTGTAACAATAACATTTAATTTGCTTGTATCAAACCCCTCACATTTCAGGATGTTTTTAAATGCCTGCTGAGTTTCATCAAATCCGCCGGTAGCGGTATATCTGATTACCCCTTTATTAAAGGGACTTTCGGGTGCATTTAAATTAAAGAGTCTTTTTTGCATAGCCGGATTCGTAGGCAATGATACATTGCCGATTGCCACATTAATAACAGCTTCAGGTTTAACTTTTCGTTCTGCATACTTCATTTGTGACAGTCTCACATCTGAAGGCACTCTTGATTCAAAGTGTGCTGACAATACTGGTTTACTCATTTATAACCCTCCTAATAAATATATTGTTATGTATATTAATTAAATCGCTATCTCATATAATTATAGCCAACTCCAAAGATTTTGTCTATATGTATTTTGGCCTATATTGCTTCAAGCAATGTCTTAAGACCAATTCCCCTTTCATATTTGTATCCCAGCTTGATCAATGTTCTTTCGATGGCTGCAATTGCTGAATAAACAGTATGGTTGTCAATATTACCCATGTGGCCTATCCTGAACATTTTACCCGCATATGCCGCAAGTCCTCCTGCAACCGTGGCACCTTCCTCAGCCAATACCTTCCTGAATTCAGCATCATTTATTCCTTCAGGATAGAGAACCGTTGACAGGGTGGAGCATCTGTGTTCTTTTTTAGCTAAAATCTTAAATCCCATCACTTCAAGAGAATCATTAAAAGCATTGGACACCCTTGTATGTCTTTCATACCTTTCTTCGATTCCTTCCTCTTTAATGAGCCTTACTGATTCTTTAAGAGCCCAAACCATATTAACTGCCGGAGTAGCGTAATATTTCGTTGGGTCATTCATTATTGGAATCCATTTTTCAAAGTCAATATAGTACTCTGGAATAGTCCCCAAAGATTTTCTTCTGGCAAGAGCTTTTTGTCCTGCCCATACTATGGCAAGTCCCGGTGCAACCCCAAACGCCTTTTGAGAGCCTGTGAACAATATATCAATATTCATATCATCAACATATTCTCTTTCCCCTGCTGAAGCTGCAACCCCGTCAACTATGTATATGGTGTCAGGGAATTTTTTTAAAACTTGGCCGATTTTTTCAATTGGTGCCCTGGCTCCCGTTGAAGTATCAACATGGGTTACGGTAACTGCCGCATAGTTTTTTTCTTTCAATTTTTCTTCAACAGCTTCAGGAGAAACTACATCTCCCCACTCAGCAGATATAACCTCCACATTAAGACCTTTTCTGTTGCAAATATCAATAAACCTGTCACCGAAAAATCCATTGGAAACTATCAATATATTATCATCTCTTTTTGTAACATTGGCAACTGCCATTTCCATAGCCATTGTACCGCTTCCTGCCACAACAAAACATTCGCCGTCAACTTTCCACATCTGCTTTAAATCAACAATTAACCCGCTAAAATCCTTAACAAATCCAGGATCACCAAATGCAACAGTCTCTCTTCCCATCTGATCATTAATTGACCTTACTGTAGGTGTCGGTCCGGGAATCATTACTAATTTTTGATTTTTCATAATACCTCCTCTTTAATTGTTTTGTTTATTTGTTTATTTGTTTATTTGTTTACAATGTTAATTGGCTCACCCTTTATAAAGGCTTTTAAATTATCCGCTGCAATATCCATCAGCCGCTGGCGGCTTTCCCTAGGAGCCCATGAAATGTGGGGAGTAATAATGCAGTTCTTTGCACTAAGAAGGGGATTGTCGGGTTTAATAGGTTCTGATGACACTACGTCCACTCCTGCTGCATATACTTTCCCTGAATTCAATGCATCTGCCAAGTCCTCTTCTACAATCAGGGGGCCCCTTGAATTATTTATTATAATAACCCCATCCTTCATCTTGGCTATTGTATCCTTATTGATAATTCCTTGGGTGGACGGGAATAAAGGGCAATGAAGACATATAACATCCGAATCTTTTAAAAGAACATCCAAGTTAACATATTCTGCAATTTCTCTTCCTTGATCATTTTCATAATCATCGTATGCTATTACATTCATGCCTAATGCCTTGGCTATCTTTCCGGTTGTTCTCCCAATACGGCCAAGTCCGATTATTCCCATTGTTTTTCCGGCAAGCTCAATCAGGGGGTAATCCCAGAAGCACCAGTCATCATTATTTTCCCAGCGGCCTTCCTTTACAGCCTGAGCATGGTGTCCTATATGATGACAAATTTCCAATAACAATGCTATTGCAAACTGGCCCACTGCATCAGTGCCATAGCTAGGAATATTTGAAACAAGAATTCCTTTTTCCCTGGCAGCTTCTACATCCACAATGTTATATCCTGTTGCAAGAACCCCTATGTATTTAATATTTTTACATGCTTCCAATGTTTCCCTTGATACAGGAGCCTTATTGACTAAGACTATATCTGCATCTCCAATGCGGTCTATGGTTTTTTCTACAGGAGTCCTGTCATATACCGTAAGCTCACCTAATTTTTCAAATTCTTCCCAGCTTAAATCCCCTGGGTTTTCCGTATAACCATCTAAAATAACAATTTTCATTTTATCCTCCTTAAATAATATACAAGTTTCCCTGGTTTGGCTTTCATTTTTATTCATATTCAATTGTTGCAGGCGGCTTGGCAGTGATATCATATAAAACTCTGTTTACATTTCTTAATTCACTGATTATTCTGTTTGATACCTTTTCCAAGACCTCATAGGGTATACGGGCCCAGTCGGAAGTCATACCGTCTGTTGAATGGACCGCCCTTAAAATAATTGTATGACAATATGTTCTTTCGTCTCCTGTAACTCCGACGCTTCTTATGTTAGGGAGTGCTGCGAAGTACTGCCATATTTTATTTTGTAACCCTGCATTTTTTATTTCATCCCTAAATATGTAGTCTGCTTCTCTTAGCAGATTTAGTTTTTCTTCAGTTATTTCCCCCAATACCCGGATTGCAAGACCGGGTCCGGGGAAGGGCTGTCTTTCAACAATATCTTCCGGAATCCCCAATTGTCTTCCGACTTGTCTCACTTCATCTTTGTATAAGAGTCTGAGAGGCTCTATAAGTTCAAAGTCCACATCTTCAGGAAGCCCTCCCACATTGTGGTGGCTTTTTATAAGTGCAGAAGAAGATGTCCCGCTTTCTACAATATCCGGATAGATGGTACCTTGTACAAGGTAGTCTATGTGTCCAAATTCATGTTTAAGCTTTTGTTTTTCCTCTTCAAATACCCTGATAAACTCTTCGCCAATGATTTTTCTCTTCTTTTCAGGTTCTGTTACCCCTTTAAGTTTATTCAAAAATCTTTGCTTGGCATTGACGCGGATTAAATTCATATTCATTCTGTCTTTAAATACTTTTTCTACCTGGTCTCCTTCATCTTTTCTCAAAAGACCATGGTCAACAAATACACAGATTAAATTCCTGCCTATTGCTTTGTGAACCATAACAGCCGCTACAGATGAATCAACCCCTCCCGACAAGGCACAAAGAGCTTTTTTATCTCCAATTTGATTTTTTATCTGAAAAATTGAATCCTTGACAAAATTTGCATCATTCAAGACCTTGCTCATATTTCCTACCCCATCTCTGTATAACTCTATTTAAAAAGTTCTTTATTAGTATTTTTCAGCTGATAACAAGCTGTCTGCTTCAGCAGCTTAGCTGCATATATTATAAAACCGGCCGCCGGCTGTGTCAATATAAAAAAACGGCCATTGAGAATGACCGTTTTCAAATAACCGACTATTTAAAATTATTGTTCTGATTATTTTGATTATTCTTGTTCTTATTTTTGTTTTTGTTGTTTTGGTCGCCGTTCTGGTTATTTTGATTGTTCTGACTGCTGAATCTGTTCTCGTTACGATTTTCGAATCTGTTTTG
>CAZAYQ010000067.1:0-8699 GCA_964489345.1 uncultured Clostridia bacterium
TAAGACTTCCAAGCGGTGAAGTCAGGATGGTATTGATGGACTGCAGAGCAACAATCGGCCAGGTAGGAAATATAGACCACGAGAATATAACCATAGGCAAGGCAGGAAGAAAGAGACATATGGGAATCAGACCTACAGTAAGAGGGTCGGTAATGAATCCTAACGATCACCCCCACGGCGGCGGTGAAGGAAGAGCTCCCATAGGAAGACCGTCACCGGTTACACCTTGGGGGAAACCGACAATTGGTTATAAAACCCGAAAGAAAAACAAGAAATCTGACAGCATGATAATCAGCAGAAGAAAAAAGAAATAGGCAGGATTGAAAGGAGGAAACAGTGAATGGGTAGATCGTTAAAAAAAGGACCTTATTGTGAACCAAGTCTTATGAAAAAAATTGTGGAAATGAATGATAAAAATAGTAAAAAAGTGTTGAAAACTTGGTCAAGAAGATCGACAATATTCCCCGAAATGGTTGGCCATACATTAGCTATACATGATGGCAGAAAGCACGTTCCTGTATATATAACCGAAGATATGGTCGGACATAAGCTTGGTGAATTTGCACCGACAAGAACTTACAGGGGACACGACAAGTCCGGCAAAACTTCAAAAGTTAAATAAGAAGGGAGGCAGCTAAATGGAAGCTAAAGCAGTTGCTAAATATATAAGAATATCACCGAGAAAGATGAAATTCGTGTGTGATATGGTAAGAGGCAGGCAAGTTGACGAAGCATTGGCAATTTTAAAATTTCATCCCGGCAAGGGGGCAAAAATTTTAGAAAAGGTTCTTAAGTCTGCTGTGGCTAATGCAGAAAACAACTTTGAAATGGATAGAGATAAATTATATGTTTCAAATGTTTATGCAAATCAAGGGCCGACTCTCAAAAGATGGAGACCAAGAGCCAAGGGTTCTGCATATAAAATATTAAAAAGATCAAGCCACGTGGGCGCAGTCGTAAAAGAGAGAGAATAAAAGAGTAAGGGAGGTAAAAAATGGGTCAAAAGGTAAACCCTCATGGACTAAGAGTCGGCATAATCAATGATTGGGATTCAAAATGGTATGCTGACAAAAAGAATTTCGGAGATAATTTAACTGAAGACTATAGAATTCGTGAATATATAAAAAAGGAAAACTTTCAGGCAGGTATAGCAAAAATAGAAATCGAAAGATTTGCAAGCCGTATTAAGGTAAGTGTATTCACAGCTAAACCCGGTATGATAATCGGAAAAGGCGGTACCGGAGTAGACAGTTTAAAAACCAGTATAGAAAAAATTACAGGCAAGACTGTTATAATTAATGTAGAAGAAGTAAAGGTTCCTGAATTAAACGGACAATTAGTTGCGGAAAATATTGCATCCCAGCTTGAAAAGCGTATTTCATTCAGAAGGGCAATGAAACAGGCAATGCAAAGAACAATGAAGGTGGGCGCAAAGGGAATTAAAACAAGTGTGTCCGGCAGGCTAAACGGTGCTGATATGGCTAGAACTGAAGGATATTCTGAAGGTAAGGTTCCTCTTCACACTTTAAGATCTGACATAAGCTATGGCTTTGCAGAAGCAGATACAACATTCGGTAAAGTGGGTGTCAAGGTTTGGATATGCAGAGGTGAAATTTTGAGGAAGCCGGGTTCATTATTATCGGATTATCAAGAGCCTACAAGAGCACTAAACGATAACAGGGACAACAGAAAAAGAAGAAGACCGGGCGGCAAACCTGGTAATTTTAAGAGAGATAGAAAGCAATAAGTCCTGAAGGAAGGAGGAAATAATTATGTTGATGCCTAAAAGAGTAAAACGCCGTAAACAGCAAAGGGGCAGAATGTCCGGTATTGCTACAAGAGGCAATACTATCACATACGGCGAATATGGTCTGCAGGCAATTGAGCCAGCTTGGATAACATCTAACCAAATCGAAGCAGCCAGAAGAGCTATGACAAGAGCAGTTAAGAGGGGCGGTCAGATTTGGATTAAAATATTTCCGGATAAACCGGTAACAAAAAAACCAGCCGAAACACGTATGGGTAAGGGTAAGGGGTCACCAGAATACTGGGTAGCAGTAGTGAAACCGGGCAGAGTATTATTTGAAATGTCAGGGGTTTCTGAAGATGTTGCCAGAGAAGCAATGAGACTTGCCATGCATAAATTGCCTATCAAATGCAAATTTGTTATGAAGGATCAGGCAGCAGAAAAGGATGGTGAAGCAAATGAAAGCTAAAGAATTAAGAAAAAAATCAGTTGATGAGTTGAACAAGTCTGTTGTGGATTTAAAGACAGAACTCTTTAATCTGAGATTTCAGCTTGCAACCGGGGAGCTTGATAACCCCATGAGAATAAATAAAGTTAAGAAAGACATTGCTCGAGTTAAAACGGTAATTCGCGAACGCGAATTAAATATTAACCTTGAGTGATAGAAAGGAGGATTTACTTTGGAAAGAGGCAACAGAAAAGTAAGAATCGGTAAAGTAGTAAGTGATAAAATGGATAAGACAATAGTAGTTGCTACTGAAAGACTTGTGGCACATCCTCTGTATAAAAAAAGAATTAAGATAACCAAGAAATTTAAAGCACACGATGAAGAAAACCAATGCCAAATAGGTGATACGGTTAAAATAATGGAAACCAGACCCTTGTCAAAAGAAAAATGCTGGAGATTGGTTGAAATATTAGAGAAAGCTAAATAGACCCTAAGACAATTGAAGGGAGGTAAAATCATGATACAAAAAGAGTCAAGGCTTAGAATCGCAGACAATTCAGGAGCAAAAGAAGCCCTTGTTATAACAGTTTTGGGCGGCTCAGTTGTTAAATACGGGAATATCGGCGATATAGTTGTATGTACGGTTAAATCCGCAACACCCGGTGGAGTTGTTAAGAAGGGTGAAGTGGTTAAAGCAGTTATTGTAAGAACAAAGAGCGGTGTCAGAAGAAAAGACGGAACATATATAAAATTTGATGAAAATGCCGCTGTTATTATAAAGGATGACAGAACACCTGTAGGGACTCGTATTTTTGGACCTATAACAAGAGAATTAAGAGACGGAAAATTTATGAAAATAATTTCACTGGCACCGGAAGTACTTTAAGGAGGTGTAAAGATGCACGTAAAAAAAGGCGACAAAGTAGTAGTTATAACAGGCAGCGACAAGGGAAAGATTGGTAAAGTTCTTGATAATATGCCAAGGAAGAAGAGAGTTGTGGTTGAAAATGTCAATATGCAGACAAAACACCAAAAACAAACAAGAGAAATGCAACAGGCAGGAATTATTACTAAAGAAGGAACAATAAGCTCTTCAAATGTTATGCTGTATTGTGATAAATGCAAATCAGGCGTAAGAACTGAGATAAAAATAGAAAAAGACAAAAAAGTAAGGGCATGTAAAAAGTGCGGTACGGTTTTATAATAAGCTCAGGAGGGAGGTACAAGTATGGCCAGATTAAAAGCGGCATATAAGGATAAGGTAGTGCCTAAACTGATGGAAAAATTTCAGTATGACAGCATTATGCAGGCACCAAAATTAGAAAAAATAGTTTTAAATATGGGCGTTGGGGAAGCAAAGGAAAATTCAAAATTTTTAGACAACGCTGTGGAAGAAATGACATTGATTGCAGGTCAAAAACCTGTTGTAACTAAAGCCAAAAAATCTATCTCTAACTTCAAACTGAGAGAAGGAATGTCAGTAGGATGCAAGGTTACTTTGAGAGGAGAGCATATGTACGAATTCTTCGATAAGCTTGTAAATATTGCCTTACCTAGGGTTAGAGACTTCAGAGGCGTATCGAAAACAGCTTTTGACGGCAGGGGAAACTATGCTTTGGGAATAAAGGAGCAGTTGATTTTTCCCGAAATAAACTACGATAAAATTGATAAAATAAGAGGTATGGATATAATCATCACAACAACGGCTAATACTGATGAAGAAGCCCTTGAGCTTTTAAGCTTGATGGGGATGCCTTTTAAAAAGTAAGGGAGGGAGCGAAATGGCAAAAACATCTCTAAAAGTTAAACAAAAGAGAAAACAAAAATTCTCAACAAGAGAATATACAAGATGCAAAATTTGCGGAAGACCTCATGCTTATTTAAGAAAATATGGTATATGCCGTATATGCTTTAGAGAATTAGCTTATAAAGGTCAGATTCCTGGCGTTAAAAAAGCCAGTTGGTAAAATTTTAGAAAAAAGGAGGTTACTTACATGGTAATGACAGATCCTATCGCAGATATGCTGACAAGAATAAGGAATGCTAATCATGCAAAACATGAATTTGTTGATATACCGGCTTCAAAGATTAAGAAGGAAATAGCTGATATCTTATTGGAAGAAGGATATATTAAAGGCTTTGATGTTATAGATGACGGGAAACAAGGTATTATAAGGGTTGAACTCAGATACCAGCAAAATAAGGAAAGAGTAATAACCGGATTGAAGAGGATTTCTAAACCGGGGCTTAGAGTATATGTCGGTAAAGAAGATACACCTAAAGTTTTAGGCGGACTTGGCATAGCTATACTTTCTACATCAAAGGGAATCGTAACTGATAAAAATGCAAGAACACAGGGAGTTGGCGGAGAAGTTATCTGCTACGTGTGGTAAAATAAGGAATAGGAGGTGGCAATATGTCAAGAATAGGGATTAAACCTGTAAATATACCTGAAAATGTTGAAGTTAACATAGACGGGAATAATTATGCTCTTGTCAGGGGTCCAAAAGGCCAGCTTGAACAGCAGCTGCCAAAGAAAATAACTATTGAAGTTGAAGGAACAGAAATTAATGTTTCAAGAAAATCTGAAGAAAAAGAATACAGATCACTTCACGGACTTACAAGAACACTTTTAAACAACATGGTTACAGGTGTTACAGAAGGATACCAAAAAACTCTTGAAATTGTTGGTGTTGGATACAGAGCACAAAAGCAAGGAAATAAACTGGTTTTAAACGTTGGGCTGTCCCATCCAGTAGAGATGGAAGACCCGGAAGGTATTGAAACCTCAGTTGAAGGTACAAACAAAATTATTGTTAAGGGTATAGATAAGCAGCAGGTTGGAAACTATGCGGCTATTATCAGAGACTGGAGAAGGCCTGAACCTTACAAGGGCAAAGGTATCAAATACTCTGATGAAGTTGTTAGACGTAAAGCCGGAAAGACCGGTAAATAGCAAAGAAAGGAGTGGGTGTATTGCTTAAAAAAATTGATAAGAATCAAAAAAGAAAAGAAAGACACTATACTATAAGAGAAAAAATAACAGGTACTCCTGAAAGACCAAGATTGAATATATTTAAAAGCTCTAAGCACATATACGCTCAAGTAATCGATGATGCTGCCGGAGTAACATTAGTAAGTGCTTCAACTCAGGATAAAGAGTTGAAAGACCAGGCAGCCGGGCTGACTAAACAAGAAGCGGCAAAGTTAGTCGGCAAAACTATAGGAGAAAGAGCGAAAGAAAAGCATATAAATACAGTAGTTTTCGACAGAGGCGGATATTTATATCATGGAAGAGTTAAGCTTCTTGCTGAAGGAGCAAGAGAAAGCGGACTGGAATTTTAAGAAGGAGGTTAATAATGGAGCAACGTGGACGTATAGATGCAAGCCAATTGGATGTTAAAGAAAAAGTTATCAGTATCAACCGTGTTACCAAGGTTGTAAAGGGCGGCAGGAACTTCCGTTTCAGCGTACTGGTTGTTGTTGGTGATGAAAATAGCCATGTTGGAATCGGAATGGCAAAGGCTGTTGAAATTCCTGACGCTATAAGAAAAGCAATCCAGGATGCCAAGAAGAATATGATTAAGGTACCGCTGAGTGATACTACAGTACCGCATGAAATAATCGGCAGATACGGTGCAGGCAGGGTTTTAATTAAACCGGCCAAGGAAGGTACAGGAATAATCGCAGGCGGACCTGTTCGTGCAGTTATGGAACTTGCAGGCGTTAAAGATATAAGAACGAAATCATTGGGATCAAACAATCCAAGAAGTGTTGTTAATGCAACAATTGAAGCCTTAAAATCCCTTAAGAGCCCTGAAGAAGTAGCAAAAGTCAGAGGCAAAACAGTGGAAGAAATTTTAGGTTAAGAGGTGAAAATAATGGCAACAATTAAAATTAAACAAATCAAAAGCTTAATCGGCAGAACACCAAATCAGGTAAAGAATATGAAAGCTTTAGGTTTGACAAAGATAGGCCATGTAGTTGAAAAAGAAGATACTCCTCAAATAAGGGGAATGATCAAAAAGGTTGACTTTATGGTAGAGGTTATTGAATAACTACAAGGAGGTGTTAAATATGAAACTTCACGAGTTAAAACCTAATCCCGGCAGTGTCAGAAAGAAGAAAAGATTAGGAAGAGGTACAGCCTCAGGACAAGGAAAGACTGCAGGAAGAGGTATGAATGGTCAAGGCTCACGTTCAGGCGGAGGAACAAGACCGGGATTTGAAGGTGGAAACATGCCTCTTTACAGGAGACTTCCAAAGAGAGGATTTACAAATATTTTCGGAACTCAGTATGCTGAGTTGAATGTAGAAGTTTTAAATCAATTTGAAGATGGAGCAGAAATTACTCCGGAACTTCTTAAATCAGAGGGGATATTAAAAAAACAACTGGACGGAGTTAAAATTCTCGGAAACGGCGAGCTTGAAAAAAAGCTTACAGTAAAGGCGCATAAATTCAGCAAGTCAGCCCTGGAAAAAATCGAAGCTGCCGGCGGAAAAGCTGAGGTGATTTAGTTGTTTGAAACTTTAAAGAATGCTTGGAAAATACCTGATTTAAGAAAAAGAATGTTATTTACCCTGTTAATGATAGTAGTGTATAGGCTTGGCGCCGTAATACCTGTTCCCGGCATAGACAGAGCAGTCGTTGAAAACATGTTCGCCGGGACCGCAGGAGGACTTTTAGACTTCTTCAACATGATGAGCGGGGGCGCTTTTAAAGACTTTACAATATTTGCATTAAATATATATCCATATATCACGTCTTCGATAATTCTTCAGTTATTGACAATTGCTATTCCAAAGCTGGAGCAAATATTCAAGGCGGAAGACGGACAGAAAAAGATGGGGCAATGGACCAGATATATTACTGTTGTATTGGCATTGATTCAAGCTACAGCATACAGTATAGGGTTCTTTAATTCAGCTATAATTGAAAAGAGCTTCTTATCAATAGCTGCTGTAATAATAGTTTTAACGGCAGGAACAGCATTCCTTATGTGGTTAGGCGAGCTGATTACAGAAAAAGGTATAGGAAACGGTATATCAATAATCATAATGATTGGTATTTTATCTCAGTTTCCACGTGACTTTGGAATGATAGTTTATCAGTTCCAGACCGGCGCGGTAAATGTATTGGAAATATTAATATTTTTGGTATTTGCTTTTTTCATAATAGTTGGTGTAATAGCTATCCAGCAGGGAGAAAGAAAAATACCTGTTCAGTATGCTAAAAGAGTTGTGGGAAGAAAAATGTACGGCGGACAAAGCACGCATATTCCCATGAAAGTGTTGATGGCAGGAGTTATGCCTGTAATATTCGCTTCAACTCTGTTGGCAATACCCCAGACACTGGCATTCTTCTTCCCGGGAATGGCTGCAGGAGTCCAAAAATATTTCTCCGTAGCCCAGAGTCCCGGAATATATTTTTACACAATTTTAAATATAGCGCTGATAATATTCTTCACTTATTTCTATACTGCTGTACAATTCAATCCTATTGAATACTCAAATACTCTTAAGGAAAACGGAGGATTTATACCGGGCATAAGGCCGGGAAGACCTACTGCAGATTATTTAAATAAGGTGCTGAACAGAATTACCATAGCAGGAGCTCTTGCACTTGCAATAATTGCATCAATACCGACAATGGTATTCTCATTTACAAATTTGAACATCAATTTCGGAGGAACATCACTATTGATAGTATCAGGTGTTGCTCTTGAAACTATGAAACAGGTAGAAGCTCAAATGATTATGAGACATTACAAAGGATTTTTAAAGTAGAAAAGAGGTAAGGAAAATGAGGGCAATTTTATTGGGACCTCCGGGAGCCGGTAAGGGAACTCAAGCAGAAACAATTGTAAATGAATTTTCAATACCGCATATCTCAACCGGAGATATTTTCAGAAAAAATATAAAAAAAGGAACTCCGCTTGGTAAAAAGGCAATGGAATATATGGACCAGGGCAAACTGGTTCCTGATGAACTGACAGTTGAACTTGTTAAGGACAGACTGCTTGAGGATGATTGTAAAAACGGATTTCTGCTGGACGGATTTCCAAGAACAATTTACCAGGCAGATGCTTTGGAGGATGCTTTAAAAAGCATGGGTCAAAGTTTAGACTATGTAATAAATATAAGAGTCAGAAAAGAACTTCTTGTTGAAAGAGCCGTAGGCAGAAGAATTTGCAAAGACTGCTCTCAGACATACCACATGTCATTTAACAAACCTTCGAAGGAAGGTGTTTGTGACAACTGCGGAGGCGAGCTTCTGCAGCGCAAGGATGATACTGAGGAAACAGTTGAAAAAAGGATTGATGTCTACAGGGAACAAACTGAACCCCTTATTGATTATTACACAAAAAAGCGTATAATAGTCAATATAGACGGCGAGAAACCCATAGCCCAAGTCGGCAGAGATATAATCGCTGAATTGAGGAAATAGTATGATTATTCTCAAAACAAGAAGAGAAATTGAAATAATGAAAAAGGCCGGTCGAT
>CAZAYQ010000068.1:0-8450 GCA_964489345.1 uncultured Clostridia bacterium
ATCAGCCAGGTCCATATTTTCATTTCTTCCTATTCCTATTCTTATGCGGGGGAAGTTGGTCCCAATGCTTTGGATAATTGATTTCATCCCGTTATGGGTGCCGGGACTTCCATTAGGTCTGATTCTTATGGTCCCCAAGGCTATATCTATATCATCGTAAATAACAATGAGGTTTTCTGTTGGGATCTTATAAAATTTCATTATTTCTCCTATGGCAATTCCGCTCCTGTTCATATAGGTTACAGGTTTTACAAGCATGACTTTTTCTCCGTTTATGAATGTTTCCCCATATACGGAGTTAAACTTCAGCTTATTTAATTTAACATTGAGTCTTTCTGCCAAAAATTCCAGAGCCATGAAACCTGAATTATGTCTTGAGCTTGTATATTCCTTACCCGGATTACCAAGTCCTGCAATTATGTACATATTAACCTCTTTAATATCTGTTGCTGCCCTTTCCTTCTTTGTTGACCTGTCTTGCCCTTGCGATTGCCAAATCGCCCCTTTTAACATTTTCAGTAATCGTTGAACCTGCAGCCACATATCCGCCCTCTTCTATTGTAACAGGAGCAACTAAATTGGAATTGCTCCCAACAAAAGCTCCGTCCCCTACTATTGTTTTATGCTTATTCTTCCCGTCAAAATTAACAAATACAACTCCGCATCCAATGTTAGCACCCCTGCCCACTTCTGCATCCCCGATATATGACAGGTGGGATGATTTTGAATTGTCGCCTATGCTTGCGTTTTTTACTTCTACAAAATCTCCTATTTTCACATTTTTCCCCAGCCTGCTTCCGGGTCTTAATAATGCAAAGGGCCCTACGCATGTTCCGTCATCTATAAAAGAATCAATCACCTTTGAATTTTCCACTCTAACATTATTACATATGACAGAATTGATTATCCTTGAATCAGGTCCGATTTTACAATTATCCCCTATAACCGTTCCTTCCTCCAAATAGGTGTTTGGGTAAATAACCGTATCTCTTCCGATTATAACCCCGTCATCAATATATGCATTATCCGGGTCTACGATTGTAACCCCGGCATACATGTGTATTTGGTTGATTCTTCTCTGCATTATTTTTGTTACTTCAGCAAGCTGAACCATGTCATTAACTGCCTTTATTTCTTCTGCATCCCCTAAAAGCCATCCCCCTGTTTTAACCCCGTCAGAATTTAAAACCTTTATTGTATCCGTAAGATAGTATTCGTTCTGATGGTTGTCCCTTGTAATTTTTTTCAAGGCGTATTTAAGTAATTTTCCCTTGAAACAAAATATTCCTGTATTTATTTCCTTAATATTTTTAATTTCTTCTGATGCATCTTTTTCTTCTATAATATTATCGATTGAGCCGTCATTGTTTCTTACTATCCTTCCGTAACCTTTAGGATTATCTAATTTTGCTGTCATTACCGTTACAGCATAATCATTTTCAAAATGATAGCTGATAAAGTCTGTCAATGTTTCTTTTCTGATAAGGGGCCCATCAGCACATAGTATTAAAACCATGTCCTCATCGTCAATATAATTTTCTGCAGCCATTACGGCATAACCCGTTCCGTAGGGGAAGCTTCCGCCTATAGACTGTTCAACAGTCTGCACATTCATATCTTTAATATTATGTCCAACTTTTTCTTTTCCATGTCCCAAAACCACAATATTTTTTTCTATGCCTGAATTAACAGATGTTTCTATTATGTACTTAATCATTTCTTTTCCGCAAACCTTGTGCAGCGTTTTAGGAAGATCTGATTTCATCCTGGTCCCTTCACCTGCTGCCAAAATAATTGACATATTCATAATAAATTCTCCTTAATGCGATACTCTGATACTAAATTATTATATAATATATTATTTGCTAAGTCAAAAAAATATTCGGGAACATTTCTATAAAAAATGGGGTCGCAGGGGCATATCACAGTTTCATTCACCATTTTATTTGTCCCTTCCGTCGCATAAATTGTATTTGGGGACATTCCTTTATGGACTGACCCCAATGAATTACTTGCCATGAAGGTGTGTCCCCATTCCTCGAACAAATGGGATTCGCAGGTAAATTCACCGATTTATTTGCTCCTTTCGTCGCATAAATTGGGTTAGGGCATAAAGGGCATAATAAAAGGGTCTTTGAAAGACCCGAGTACTGTTGATTTTAAATCATCAGTAACGCACTACAAAAGAGCGGCTTCTTCCACATTCTCGCTTTCTTCTGTGCGCTTTTCTTCATATGCTCTAAATACTGCATCCGATACAAGATTTCTTGTTTCAGAATTGATAGGATGAGCTATATCCTTAAACTCCCCATCCGGCATCTTTCTGCTGGGCATTGCTATAAACAACCCTTCTTGACCTTCAATTATCTTAATATCATGTACCACAAAACAATCATCAAAGGTTACGGAAACGATTGCCTTCATCTTACCCTCGGAATTAATTTTTCTTACCCGCACATCTGATATTTTCATGTTGTCACCACCTTCCCCCAAAAATTATGTCTATTTTATCCATTGTACTATAGAAAACCAAAAATTGCAAAAAAACATTTTCATAATTTTGTTATTAAATATATGAAATTATTTTAACAATTTGGAATTTGGACGAATTTCTATATTTCCTTCCTTTAAACTCATATTATTCAGCAGCAATAGAGAAGTGTAATTATCTACCAGCTTCTTTTCAGGCTCCTTTGTTTCAATAACAACAGCCGTTCCTACCACATCCGCATTAAATTCTCTCATCATATCCTCCATTCCCTTGCAGGTACCGCCGCCTTTCATAAAGTCATCGACTATGAGAATCTTTGAATTTTCCTTTAATGATCTTTTTGATAATGACATGGTTTGAATATTGTTAGATGAGCCGGACACATAATTTATACTGACTGTTGCCCCTTCAGTGATTTTATTGTTTCTTCTTATTACGGCAACAGGAACATTCAGCTTTTGACCTGTTATTATAGCTACGGGTATTCCTTTTGTCTCTACGGTTACGATATAGTCAATATGTTTATTGCAGAATTCAGAAGAAATCACTTTAGCAATATTCGACACAATTCCCGGGTTGTTGAAAATATCTGTCATATAAATAAAACCTCCGGGAAGTATCCGGTTTTTTTGCATAAACAAAGAGCATAACTCATCAAGTATATCATTTCTTTCCCTGCTTCCCAAGAGGGGGATGAACAAAACCCCTCCTGAAGCACCGGAAATTGTTTCAATCCTCCCGAAATTCATTTCTTCAGCAAATTCCTTTACAATAGCCACATCCTCGCTTATTGTTGATTTTGCTGCATTGAATACTTCACAAAAATAATTATATGAAAACAAGTAATTTGGTTTTTCAGTGAAAATTTTCATCAAGGCACCGGTTCTTTGGTTTCTTTTATATTTTTTCATATTTAACTCCAACGAATGTTTTCTATTATTATATTATAAATGTTCGTATAATTCAAGGCCTAGTTTAGCTGTCCGCAGGCAAAAATTATTGCTTTTTCTGCCAGGACTTCCATTGGATTAATGAAGTTTCCTTCAAATTTATATAGATACTGTGCTGATGAAAGCTCCGTGCATCCCAGTAAAAATGCACTTGCTCCCAGGTCTTTCAATTCATTTAAGCATTCAAAGAAAAGGTCCGTGCCTGCATCATAATTTCCTTTTTTTATTACATCATAGATAAATTCCATAATCTTTCCCTGAGTTTTTATGGGGATAAGGGTTTTTATCCCCAGCTTGGCATAATAGTTTTCATAAATTTTTGTTTTAATGGTTCCGTCAGTAGCCATTATCCCTACCAGAGTATCTTGTCCATATTTGTCGTATGTGTATTTAACTGACTCTTCCGGCATGTTAATAAATGGAATGCTGATATTTTTCTTTATTTCATCAATAAAATAATGTGCTGTATTGCAGGGCATTATTAAAAAGTCAGCACCGCTTCTTTCAAGAATTTTTGCTGAATTAACCAACTCCATTACAGGGCTTTCCCCAAGACCGAGTATTGCCTTTGTTCTATCCTGAATATTGGTGTTACTGTCGATCAAAACACGTATGTGATCCTGGTCTTTTTCCGCCTTAGTTTTTAAAACAATTCTCTCAAATAAATATACAGTGGCAAGAGGACCCATGCCGCCGATAATTCCTATTGTTTTCATAGACCACCTCATAAATTTTATTGATTAATTATACCACATTTCATACATCGTGACAAGGGGATGACAAGGGGACGGGGGTGTTGTCATCTTTGTGACAATACCCCCGTCCCCTTGTCATATCAGCACAGGTCTAAGTAGTTTACTCCATCTTCAGGTACAATTATTTTAATACCTTTATCATTATGGCTGCCTGTGATAAATAATGTGTAATGCATATATGGTGCAGCATCCATCCTATGCTCCAAAATTTCAGCGCCGCCGGGATTCTTTAAGTGCAATGTGTATCTTCCCGCAGGTATTGCCACATTGCATGATACCTTTCCATACTTAATGTCAGAAAACAGGACTGTTCCGTCAGATGCAGATAAAACAACTTCCGGTTCATCAAGGCATAAATTTGCCAGTCTTATTGCTGACATATTACTAGCCATTTGCTGCACTTTTTGCTCAGGCACCATTAATATGAAGATATCTGACTTATTTTCATCACTTGCCGAAATAACTCCGGTGTAAGTCAGGTTATTATCTATGTCTATATCCGATTCAAATAATAAATGCCCCTTTGAATGTATTAAAACATGGTAGGAATCCGGAGGCAATTTTACATACTTTGTAAATTCTCCTAATTTTAAGTTCTCTGCCATAAGTATGTCATTAACCTGGACGTCAAGCGGCATATTAAAGGTATTGAGAAGCCTGAAATATGATTTTTTGCAAAAACATCTTGCCATCATTGCATTGTAGCCCATATATCCGCCATATGGATATGTATTGTAATATTTATTTATATTAAACACAAACTCACCCCTCTTTTTAACATTATATGAAATCAGTTATTAAACGTTCAATTTCATTTTAAGAGTAGGTGAAGAATATTTGACAAATATCTACAATAGCTTTCAGATAAAAATATTCTGCTTTTATAATTTAGTTTACATAATTTATATTATGTAAATCTTGCGTGCTTTTTGCTATATTTCCAATAAATATATTTATATATTTTGGTTTACATATTTTATTTTATGTTAACTCTATACAGAATAAGACATTTTTTGCTAATAAAAACAGGCGAATCTTCCTTATTTTTTGGGAGATCCGCCTTATGCTCCTATTTAACCACAATATTGTAAATTTTGCCGGCAATATATATTTCTTTTATAATTGTCTTTCCTTCAATATATTTTGAAATATTTTCGTCAGATTGTGCTAATTTTCTTGCTGTATTTACATCCGCATCCTTTGGTAATTCTATTTTTCCTCTTACCTTGCCGCTTATCTGGACAGGAAGCTCAATAACATCCTCTACAGTTTTGTCTTCATCCCAGGAGGGCCACTTTGTCTGATTTAACATTCCTAAAAAGCCCTGCTCCTGCCATATTTCTTCAGCTATATGAGGAGCTACGGGATAAAGCAGGGTAATAAATGTTTTTAGTTCATCCCTTGCTATGTATCCATCAATGAAAATTTCATTTACAAAGCTCATCATAGCTGCAATTGCAGTGTTAAATTTCATAGCTTCGAAATCTTCACTTACCTTTTTAATTGTTTTATGCATAAGGGTCAGGTGTTTTTCCGAATATCCTTTGTCATCACTTATCATCTCCTGCATTTTCCAGGCTCTGTCCAAAAATCTTTTACACCCCTTTACGCTTGCATCATTCCAGATTGCATACTTTTCATAGTCTCCTATAAACATTATGTATGTTCTTAATGTATCTGCACCGTATTCATCTATTATGTCGTTAGGATTAACCACATTTCCTCTTGATTTGGACATTTTCTCCCCATCTGCACCAAGTATCAGACCTTGGGCAGTTCGCTTGGCATAAGGCTCTTTAAAGGGCACAGCGCCTATGTCATAAAGGAATCTGTGCCAGAACCTTGAATAGATCAAGTGTCTTGTCACATGCTCCATACCGCCGTTGTACCAGTCTATAGGGCCCCAGTAATCAAACTTTTCTTTTGATGCTATCGCATCATTATTGTCAGGGTCTATATATCTTAAGAAATACCATGAAGAACCTGCCCATTGAGGCATTGTATCTGTTTCTCTTTTTGCATCTTCATTGCATACAGGGCATTTAACATTTACCCATTCGGGTATGTTAGCCAGCGGTGATTCTCCTGAATCGGAAGGATGATAATTTTCAACTTCAGGCAGCAATAATGGAAGCTCTTCTTCCGGTACATTGACCATGCCGCAATGAGGACAATGAATTATAGGAATCGGCTCGCCCCAGTATCTCTGTCTGTTGAAAGCCCAATCCTTCATCTTATAGTTTACTTTTCTTTCTCCAAAATTATTTTCAACCAAATAATCAGTTATCTTTTCTATTGCATCCTTTACTCTTAAGCCGTTAATCATGCCCGAATTTACCAGTATTCCGTCTTCCACATCTGTAAATGCTTCTTCTTCAACATTTCCACCGCCTATTACTTCAATTATGGGAATATTATATTTTCTGGCAAAATCCCAGTCCCTTTGGTCATGTCCCGGAACTCCCATGATGGCACCTGTTCCATAACCCATCATAACATAGTCTGCAACCCATACAGGCACTTCTTCCCCATTTACGGGATTAATTACAGTCAGCCCTTTTATTTCTACTCCTGTCTTGCTTTTTGCCAGCTGGACCCTTTCAAATTCAGTTTTCTTTTTTGATTCTTCCTGGTATTCTTTTATTTGATCCATATTGCTTATTTTATTTTTATATTTTTCAATGAAAGGATGCTCAGGAGCCATTACCATAAATGTAACTCCATACAAGGTATCCGTCCTTGTGGTAAATACTCTTAAATTATCTTCTGTATCCCTTAATTTAAAATCAACTTCAGCACCATAAGAACGGCCTATCCAGTTTTCCTGCTCAAGCCTTATCCGCGGCAGATAGTCAACTTCATTCAAGCCGTCTAAAAGTTTATCTGCGTAGTCCCTGATTCTCAAAAACCAGACATCCTTTTCCATCTGCACTACCTGGCTGCCGCAGCGGTCACATATTCCGTTTTGTGAATCCTCGTTTGCAAGAACAACCCTGCAGTCATTGCAGAAGTTTACGTATGTTTTATCCTTGTAAGCCAGCCCATGCTTAAATAACTGGACAAATATCCATTGGGTCCATTTATAATAGCCGGGATCTGTCGTATCAACACTTCTTGACCAGTCAAATGAATATCCTGATGCATTAAGCTGGGCAGTAAAAATTTTGATATTATCATCCGTAACCTGTCTAGGATGCTTTCCTGTCTGCATTGCATAGTTTTCCGTCGGAAGTCCAAAGGCATCCCAGCCTATGGGAAACAATACATTATATCCTTCCAATCTTCTTTTTCTTGAAATAACCTCAAGGGAAGTATAGGCACGTATGTGCCCCACATGCAGTCCTACCCCTGATGGATACGGAAACTCCACAAGACCGTAAAACTTCTTCTGGTCTGTATTGTCTTTTGCTTTAAAAGTTTCATTCTTTCTCCATATTTCCTGCCATTTTTTTTCAATAGCTTGCGGATTATATGATTTCATTTTTTGCCCTCCAAGTTTTTACAAAATAAAATCTTCCTCCCTCTTGGGACGAAGATTCCGCGGTACCACCCAAATTAGGCCTGAGCCTCACTTATATATTATAACGGCATCACCGTTTGAAACTACTATATTTCGCTTCAAATACTCATGGACGAGTTCAGTTTTTCAAATACCGCCTCACACCATCCGGCGGCTCTCTTAAATTGTTTACAAACCTACTTCTTCCAATCACTGCATTTATTAACTTAAAACTGATTATATCAGAACAAAAATCCTATTGCAATAACAAATTATAAATCTTAATAAAATTCACCTCTTAATAAGATTTACTAAAATTTATTCACTGTCAGCCCTGCCGCATCTGTTTCTATGGCAGCATCTTTCACTGTGCAAATCGCTGTCCCCGTCACAAATTTTGTAATCTCCGCCTTCTATTCTCAAAACCTTCCCGTTTACCAAAGATTCCGCTATCTTTTTCCTTGCTTCCTGATAAATACCCTGGACAGTAGTTCTTGCCACATGCATTTGCCCTGCACATTCCTCCTGGGAAAGACCTTCCAAATCTATTAATCTTATTGTTTCATACTCATCAACAGTCATTATAACAAAATGTCCTTTTTCAACCGGAGAATCCAGCGGTCCAAAACGGTTTACATCCGGCAGGCAGCATACCTTTCTCCATTTCCTCGGTCTTGGCACTCAAAACACCTCGTTTCAATATTATAATTATATCTTAATTATACCCTATTTATGAAATATGTCAATAATTCAAA
>CAZAYQ010000069.1:0-8343 GCA_964489345.1 uncultured Clostridia bacterium
TATCAATATCTTTAAATTTCCTGTAAACGGAAGCAAACCTTACATATGCCACATCATCCACGTTTTGAAGTTCATTCATTACTAATTCTCCTATTAGTTCTGTAGAAACTTCATTTTGAAATGAATTATACAATTGTTTTTCTACCTTATCCGCTATTTGTTCTATCTGCTCAAGGCTTACAGAGCGTTTATCACAGGCGCGGATAAGTCCGTTTATTATTTTATCCCTGTTATAGCCCTGCCTTGTGCCATCCCTTTTAATTACAACAATTTGAGTTTCCTCTATTTTTTCGTATGTTGTAAAACGATGTCCGCATTCTATGCATTCCCTTCGACGTCTGATTTTAAACCCATCATCGGTAGGTCTTGTATCAATAACCTTGCTTTCCGTATAATTACACTTTGGACATCTCATATTATTCTCCCGTTTTATTTTAAATTGTTCATAAATTTTTCATCATTAATAACAAATCTTTCGTGGATCCCTTCACCTATCATTTTATCTTCATCATATGCACTTACTTTAAAAACCAGTCTTTTTCTGTCTATTTCAATAAGTTCTGCTTCTGCCCACACTTTCTTGCCTATTTTCGTAGCACTGACATGTTTAACATTAACCATAGTTCCAACAGTTGAGCATCCTTCCGGCAGATAATTTTTCACGGAGTTCATGGAAGCTGCTTCCATAAGACCAATCATCATAGGTGTTGCAAATACTTCAGCGGCTCCGCTGCCGAAAATCCTTGCTGTATCTTCCATTTTAACAATTTTTTCTTCCTTGTATTTTAACCCGATCGATAAGTTTAATTCCATTAAGGCCTCCAAGACTTTTTCTAATATTATACAATAAAATAAAACAAAATGAAAGGGGTTTTGAAATCAAAACCCCCTTACTTACCTATATATCTATATATTTCTATATATATTATCCTGTATCCTGAAGTCCAAAGTCTCATTCACCAATTAATTTGCTCCCTCCGGCCGCATATATAAATTGGGTTTTCAGGCATCTTTATTGTCTTTTCAAAGCTTCAACCGGCGGCAGATTTGATGCATTTATTGCAGGATAAACACCAAACAACAAACCTGTAGTCAATGCAACAAATACTGCTATTTGGACAGATTCAAAGCTTACTACCGCTGAAAGCCCGTATCTTGCCACAATACTTACTGCCCAGGCACCCAGGGCAACCCCTGCAAAACATCCTATTATGCTTACATAGACAGCCTCCAGTAAAAACTGTACCAATAAATCTTCCTTCTTTGCTCCTAAAGCTCTTCTCACTCCTATTTCACCGGTTCTTTCAGTTACAGCCACAAGCATTATGTTCATAATTCCTATACCGCCGACCAAAAGCGATACTGCAGCTATACCCCCCAGGAGTACAGTCATTATTCTGTTTGCCTGGTCCGCTTCTTTAACTAAATTATTTAAACTTGTAATTGTAAGGGGCTCTTCACCCTTTTCAAATACATTTTCCCTTTCGCCTGGCAGGCCTGGCTCTTCGGGCATAGGTGTTTCAATTTGTTCTTCTGTAAAAACATCTTCTCCCCCATCCGTTGAACCGTCTCCGTTACCATTATTAGGTTTTATATTGCCGGTCATTCCCACTTTTCTGTTGTATATTCTGCCGAGCTGAACCATAGCTAATTCCGCATCCTCCGGGGAATTTGATTTTGCCCATATTTCCAATATATCTTTTGTCTTGGTTATTTTTATTGCTGATGTATAGGGTATTATGATTTTATCATCGATACCGTCGCCTTTCCCCTCACCTTTTTCGCTTAAAACACCTATTATCCTGTAGCTGATACCGTCTATTTTCATTGTCTGGCCGACAGGGCTTCTTCCGTTTAAAAGTGAATTGCCAACATTATAGCCCAATACAACAACAGGAGATCTTTGCTTTACATGCAATGATGAAAAGAAATTTCCCGAAACTACCGGATGATCCTTTATTTGAGGATAATTTTCATTTACTCCCACAATACTCATTTTGCTTTCATCCCTGCGCCATCTGATTGGTGTGTCTTCAGTATAAATTACCGGAGTTGCATATTCAATGCCGGTTACCCTTTCTGCTAAATCCTCCGTTTCTTCTGCATCAAATTTTACAGTTTCCGAATTTGACTTTATAACAATAACATTTTCACCAAGGCTTTCAAATTGTGCAACTATAGACCTTCTTGCTCCTTCTCCTATGCCCGTTAGGCTTATAACTGCTGCTACACCTATGGAAATGCCTAAAACTGTTAAAAAGGTTCTGAGTAAATTCGATGTTATCCCATCTAATGCCATCATGGCAGAAAATTTCGCCCTTACAAAAAGGTTCGAAACTTTATCTTTATTTTGCATCCTCATCACCCCTTATCAGTTTGTAACGGGCAGGAATGAACCATTCTCCGGAACTGACTGGCTTGGCATTAAATCTTTTGTTGACCCTGTTACAACAAGCTGGTCTTCTTCCAAGCCGCTTAGAACTTCAACATACATATCATTCATAAGACCGGCTTCTATTTCAACTATTTCTACCTGGTTTTCTCCAACAAGAATTTCAACTTTTTGCTTGCCGTTTTCTTCAAATACTGCTTCTATAGGTACTAACAAGGTATCCAAAGACTCTCCCGAGTCAACAAAACAATTGGTATTCATACCCGGTCTTAACCCTTCCCTTCCTTCAACCCTTATTTGAACATTGTAAACTGTCTTGCCGTCCCGGTAATCCGTATAAGAGTCTAATCTGATAACCTTTCCGTCAAATACTTCCCCCGGAAGGGCATCTACAGTCACGGTAACAGGTGCATCCTGTGAGATGTATAAAACATCCAAATCTGATACTGTAGTATAAATATACATTTCATCGGTGTTATACATATCCATAAGCTGCAAGGACCATTGATCGCTGCTGTCACTGGCATGGATTTCATCCCCTACTCTGTAATTCAAGTAAGAAACCATTCCATCCGAAGGTGCCGTAACCATCATTTTATTAGTGAGTTCGGAAACCTTGTCGATTTTTTTGTAAATGCTGTTAATTTCTTCATTAGCATTTGATATAGCATCAACTTCCTGTTGAATAATTTGGGTTACATCACTGCCTGCTATTTTTACCAGGATGTCTCCTTCTTCAACAAATTCATTGGTGCTTACAAAAACTTCAGTTGCTACAACATTTGAAGAATCCCCGCCCGGCATATAAGAGTAGTTTATTTTCTTTTCATTTACAAAAGATGCTACTTCTCCTGCATACGATAAGGCAGTCATGGGCGTTCCGTTACTCTCTGTATATATGGAAACAGTCATTCCCGGTTGTACAAGACCAGGATTGTCAGCTTCTATAACTCCATTGTGGACATAAGTCATTCCATTGGGTACCTTGTTTTTATTTATTTTTGTTACAGTTCCCGGATAGAAACCGTCAAAGGCAAGCTGGGACCCATACTCTGTTGTTTTTCTATACTGGAGCAAAACTTTTTGACCTTCCTTTAAATTTTCATATTCATATGTATTTACTTTAAAAGGAATCTTTACCATACTGTCATCAACAATTGTTGCAATATTGAAGTTTTCAACCTTTTCACCCTCTTCAACATTAAGCTCCGTTATACGTCCCCTTATAGGTGCCCTGAAAACTATTCCGTCATAAGCATTAACTTGACCTATATTTGTAATATTCTGATTTAATATTTTGCCTAAGTTGGTCAATTTGCTTTGGATATCTTCCTGTTTTGCTTGAATTTGGTCGGTAAGTTCAGTTATTACATCCCCCAGATTTGAAGCTGAAAGACGAACTAAGTTATCTCCTTTTTTAATCATTTGATTGGGCTCTACGAAAACCTCTTCAACAGTGTATATAAGCTCGCCTATGCCTTCAGGTCTGGGTGCTGATATTGACCCTCCCCAGTTGCCGTTTAACTGGCCTGATACATTTACACCTTGTTTGATATTTCCTCTTTCCACAGCCTTTGTTGAATACCTGGGTCCTGCGGAAGCTGCCGAATCATCAGGAATCATCCATTTTGCCGTTAAATAACCGCCGAAAAATACTAATCCTATTACTATTGCTATTGATATAAATTTTTTATACATTTTTACCCTCCACTAATTCATCAGATACTATTTGACCATCCACCAGTCTTATTATTCTTGAACCGTATTCAGCAATAAATTCTTCGTGGGTAACCTGAACAACGGTCATTGAGCTTTTTTCATTTAATTCTATAAATAATTCCATTACCATTTCACCGGATTTTGAATCTAATGCTCCGGTAGGTTCATCAGCCAGTATAATGGACGGATTTCCTGCTATAGCCCTGGCTATAGCCACCCTTTGCTGCTGACCTCCGGATAATTGCCCGGGCAGGTGTGCCATTCTGTCCTTTAATCCTACCAGCTCCAATGCATTCTCAGCAAGCTCCTTTCTCTTTTTATGGTTCAATCCCCTGTAAATTAAAGGGATTTCAACATTTTTCAAGGCATTCATCCTGGGAAGCAAATGAAAGCTTTGAAATACAAACCCGATAAAAAGATTTCTCGTTTCTGACATTTTTGAATCGCTTAATTTATTTACTTCTGTTCCCGATAATTCATAGGTTCCGCCTGTGGGATGATCCAAACATCCTATTAAGTTTAAAAGTGTTGATTTTCCCGAGCCGGAAGGACCCATAATGGAAACAAATTCTTTTTCCCGTATATTGAAGGAAATACTTTTTAAGGCTTCAACCTGTATCTGACCTGATTTATAAAGCTTGGAGATATTCTCCATTTTGATAATATCCATTTTCCACCTCTCTTTTGCCTGTCAGTCCATATATTAGACGTATTGATCTAATAAAAAGTTCATTTTATCTTAAATATTTTGTATATAGTTTTTAAAAAGCACCTTTCAAATTATATCACCTTTCTCAAATAAAAACACTTTATTTATAAGCATTTATAAAAGGAACGAAATAAATTCGTTCCTTTTATAAATTATCATTGTTCAGACTTCTCGCAGTCTCCTTCACCAATTTATTTGCTCCTTCGTCGCATAAATTGGGAAGTCGTTGCGAATGACCTACCGCTATTTTTTTTGCACTATCGCTTGAAAAAATAGGGTTAGGGCATCTCCCAGTCTCCTACACCAATTTATTTGATAACGTCAATTAACAAGGAATCAATCCACACTTTGTTTTCACCTTCATATTCCAAATAAACATATAGATAATCAGCATCCGTTACATTTATAGGTACTGTAAACTGTGACCAAATATCATCATATGAATTAACCAGTGAATGGAAATTTGACTTTATAAGACCATCCTTATATGCCTCAAAAACTATTTGAGCTTCAGTATCATACAGGGATTTGATTTTTCCCGAAACTCCTATTTGTTTCATCAGCATATAGGAAATATCAGCATCTGTAAAATCAACAGCTGCAAACAGTGACTTTATTTTGTCTTGTCCATCATTGACTACCAAAAGGGAAGAGTTTCCCTCCACATATATGTCAGTATCCTTCTGGGCCCTGCTTCCTTCATATCCGATACTTCCCAGCAGTTCTTCGTTGAAGTGAATGTCTGTGGACTCAAATGGAACTTCTTCCTGATCAGTCCGAGAAGGCGCTTCTTGTGCAGGCGGTTCTTGCGGATTAATTGTTTCAGATGTCTTATCCTTGTTTTTGTTTAACATTTTTATAATTCCATTTCCCAGAAGAAGGACCATAACAACTATAAACAATGACACAGCAGCTCTTTTTATTTCTTTGATTAAATCTATTTTCTTTTTAGGAGCTTTTTCATCACCCAAATAAATATTTAAAATATCGTCGGAGCTTTCATCATGTATAGTTATGGAAGGTTCCTCTTCTGCAGGCTCATCTGCTGATACAATTTCCTCCCCGAATATCATGTTGAAAATAGGAGAGCTTTTTAATTCAAGCAAAGCATCATTTGGAAAAACATATTCTCTTGTTAGACATCTCACTATAATTTTTAATATGTCAGGAGGTATTGTGTCAGATATGTTATAATCAACTATTTCTGCACCTGAAAAAATCACATGTATAATATTGCCTAATCTTTTGAAGCTTTCATTGTCGGCTATGTCATATTCCTGTTCAAATATCAGATTGCAGTCAACTTTAAGTTCATTTTTTTCGTCAATATACAACCTGTCCAAATCTAAAATTTTCTGCTGTACAACATCAGTCATATTGTAAATATCTGAGGCAAGATTTATAGATTTTTCCGAAAGATTAAACTGCTGCTTCATGGTAAGGTCTGTGTGTGCCAAGTCTGTTATTTTTCTGCAATCTGCTTCTAAAGATTTTGTAAATATATAGATTCTATCTTCTGTATTATAGCATTCTAAAATATTAGAATTTAATTTTTTCAAATCATTAATATTTATTAAATTAATAACCCTTTTGCTGGTTATTATATTGGAGTAAAAAATTGCACCTGTATCATCGTCTTTGCATTCCAAAATTCTTTGGAAAGCATTTTCGTAAATAGTACGAATAATCGTGTAATTGTTATTCATAACAGACCTCCAAATATTATTAATTATATATTAACAATAATTTCGATAAAAATAAAGACATTTTTGCATTATTTTACAAATAAAGCTAAGGATGAGTTTATTTCTCCTCATCCTCGTGTATTTCATATTCAACATTTTCAATAATATCTTTGTCTTTGACTTTATTCTTATTGTCAAAATAATATTTCCTGGTTTTGTCATACACTATTGTCAATAAAAATCCCAGCATTACCAAATCATCCAGTATGCCCAGCCCCAATACGGGGGCTGGTATTAAGTCTGCAGGGCTCAGTATATAAATAAGAGGTATAATCACCCACCACTTTTCCCTTAAGGGAACATTTTTATCAAATAAAAATTTAAATATAAATAAAAGTCTACCCATAAGCGTATCCTAAATTATAAAATCAACATTGGGAAGTTTCCTTTGCAGCTTGGAAATAAAATTGTTTGATGGATTATTTGAGTGGCCCAATACAATATGGGTGCAGTTTATTTCTTGTGCATAGCTTACAATTGTCTTTATAACATCCTTGGATCTTTTAACTACTAAGTTGGCTGCACCAACATCCTTAGTTATTTCAAATAAATATTCAAGCGCATCGCCATCGCTTAAACCATACAAAAGTTTGTCATTCTCATTTACAACATGTATAACGTTCAAGCAGCCCTCTTCTTCTCCTCTTATAAGTTCTACTCCCTTTTTAATTAATTTCTCGCTTGTTTTTTGTCTTGTTACACAAACCAATACGCAATTAGGCATAATATTTCTCCTTAAAATGGCGGGAATATGTGGGAATTGAACCCACCCGGGACGTCTCCGCCCCGCAGCTGATTTTGAAGACCAGGAGGCACACCAGCACCTATCTATCCCCATCAATAATACTAACATATTAATATAATTAATTCAAGAACTAAAGCATATTGAATAAAAAAAACCAGCTGACAAAATTTCGCAGCTCGGCATATCAACTTATCTTATATATAATTAAAGTTTTAAGGGCTCTCACAGCCTCTTAATTCTTGGCTCTGAAATAATATCCTACTCCCCACTTTGTAAGTATGTACTCATATGTTTTGTTTTTAGTTTCTATTTTTTCTCTCAGCCTTCTTACATGAACGTCAACAGTTCTCAAATCGCCAAAGTATTCATAACCCCATATTATTTCCAAAAGCTCTTCCCTGGAAAATACCTTTCCGGGGTTTGTTATTAATAAAAGCAGCAAATCAAACTCTTTTGCAGTAAGATTTATTTCCTGATTATGAAGACTAACTTTTCTCCCCAAAGCATTAATAATAAAATCATCCACCACCAAGGTCTGTTCGTTTGCTTTTTGGTTTGAATTCCTTGTCCTTCTTAAAATTGCTTTCATCCGTGCTTTAAGCTCTAAAATATTAAAGGGTTTGGTAATATAATCATCAGCCCCGTATTCCAATGCCAGAATTTTGCTCATATCTTCATTGTTAGCTGACAAAACTAAAATAGGAACATTTGAAATTTCTCTAATTTTTTGGCAAAATTCAAGCCCGTCTGTTTCAGGAAGTATAAGATCAAGTATTATTGCGTCATACTCATTGGTAATGATCTTTTTTAACGCTTCATCACTGTCATCAGTTGATTCAACCTCGTAATTATCCTGTTCAAAACTGTATTTAAGGTTTTTAATGGTTAAAAGCTCATCATCAACAATCAAGATCTTCATTTGTTACACTCCTTAAATTAAATGTTACAAAAACTCAAATTGTTTATTAATTTTACATAATAAAACAACTTTTGTCAAGAACAATATTAATTTAATGTCAAATTCAGTAAAATT
>CAZAYQ010000070.1:0-8309 GCA_964489345.1 uncultured Clostridia bacterium
CATATTACAAGTGAGGAAGAAAGAACAAAACCACATAAAATAAAAGACCTCTTTATTGATACAGGATACACAAAAGAAAAACTTGAAAAATTAGTAAAAATAGGAGATCTAGCAACTGTAAACAGAGAGCCCCTGTCATTGCAGGGAAATATTATAAGCGCCAAAGCATTTGACGACAGGGCCTGTGTTGCAGCAATGCTTGAAACAGCGAAAGAATTAAGCAAAATATCACATAAGAGCAATGTATATTTTACTGCAACAGCACAGGAAGAAACAGGCATGAGGGGTGCCAAAACAAGCAGCTATAAAATTGCCCCTGATATAGGAATAGTTTTGGATGTGGGATTTGGCAAAACTCCCGATATGCCTCCTGATTCACCTGAATTGGGGAAGGGTCCCATTGTTGCATACGGTGGAAGACTAAATGCAAAGCTCACAAAGAAATTTGTAGAAACCTGTAAAAAATACAACTATCCATTACAGTATGAGGCTATTCCTGCAAGAACAGGTACAGACACAGAAGCCCTGCAGGTATCAAGAGACGGTATTCCCTGTATTCTATTGTCCATACCCCTGCGTTACATGCATACATCAGTGGAAACCATTGATTTATACGATGTGGAAATTACAGGAAAAGCTCTGGCAAGATTCATAAATGAACTGGATAATACTGATTTGGAGGAAATACTATGTTTTTAAAAGAATTGACTGAACTTTCCGGCGTATCAGGTTGTGAATATGAAGTAAGAAATTTTATAAAGCATAAATTATCTGAAATGGGATGTGGTTTTTATGTGGATAAGCTTGGAAACATTATAGCTCACAATAAGGGCAGAAAAAATAAAACCATAATGGTTGCCGCTCACATGGATGAGGTAGGACTGATAATTTCTAATATTGATTCTGACGGCTTTATTAAATTTAAAGCAGTAGGAGGAATTGACCAAAGAGTTTTAAATTCAAAGGCAGTCTTTGTGGGAGAAAATAAAATTCCCGGAGTTATAGGCTCAAAGGCAGTACATTTGATGACCGGTCAGGAGAAAGAAAGCTCACTGCCCATTGATAAATTATATATTGATATTGGTACAAGCTCAAAAGCAGAAACAGAAAAACTAGTCAATATAGGTGATTATGTATCATTTAACTCCGGCTATCAAGAATTCGGCAACAATTTAATCAAGGCCAAGGCCCTTGATGACAGAACGGGCTGCAGCATTATACTGGAGCTTTTAAAACAAAAATTGGATGCAGATTTCTACGGTGTCTTCACCGTTATGGAAGAAGTGGGATTAAGAGGAGCTGAAACTGCTACATATCAACTGGAACCGGATCTGGTTATAATCCTGGAAGGAACCGTATGTGCTGACATGCCCCAGGTAGAAGACCGGGATAAATCTACTCTCATAGGAATGGGTGCAGCCTTATCATTGATGGACGCTACAAGCTTATATGATATTGACCTTGTTAGAGATGTTGCAATAATTGCAGAAAATAATAACATTATGTATCAATACAGAACATCAGTATCCGGAGGAAATGATGCAGGTGCTGTCCATAAAACAAAAAAAGGTGCCAAGGCTCTTGCAATTTCAACACCCTGCAGATATATACATTCATCGGTTAATGTAGCAAGCAAAAAAGACATAGAAAGTGTATATATGCTTGCAAAACAAGTGATTCTTGAAAAGCAGAAAGGAGAGCAGTAACAATGTTTAACAGTGAATTAATGAAAAAATTATCCGATTGTTTCGGTCCTTCGGGAAGAGAAAAAAGCATCCGCCAAATGATTATGGATGAAATAAAGGACTTTGCAGATGAAATGACCATAGACCCTCTGGGAAACCTGATAGCCCGTAAAAAGGGCAGCGGCAAAAAAATATTATTTTCTGCCCATATGGACCAGATTGGCCTTATTATAACCCATGTTGATGAAAAAGGATTCCTTAGATTTGCCAATGTAGGCGGGTTAAATGCAAAAGAATTATTGGGGCTACGAATGGTTTTTGACAATGGACTCGAAGGTGTAATCTGCCGGGAAGAATTAAAAGATAAAGAAAAACTGACAACAGGCAAATTATTTTTGGATGTTGCATCTACAGACAAAGAATTCATTAAAAAGAACTTCCTCATAGGAGATATGTGCGTATTTAAATCAGACTATTATGAAACAAAAGACTGTGTAATATGCAAGGCGGCAGATGACAGGACAGGCTGCTATGTATTGATTGAAGCGCTTAAAGCTCATCCTGAAACTGATAATGACATATACTATGTATTTTCCGTACAGGAAGAAGTAGGCTGCAGAGGGGCTAAAACAGCAGGCTACAGCATAGACCCCGAACTGGCAATTGCCCTTGATGTTACTGCAACCGGCGATACACCGGACGGAATAAAAATGGATGTTAAATTAGGCGGAGGGGCAGCAATTAAATTAAAAGACAATTCCCTCATCACCCATCCTGATGTGAAAGATTTATTGACGGATTTGGCCGAAAAGAACAGCATTAGGTATCAGTATGAAATTTTGGAATTTGGCGGAACTGATGCAGGACCAATCCACACTTCAAGAGAAGGGGTGCCCAGCGGGGTGATATCCATACCTTCAAGAAACCTCCACACATCCGGAGAAATATTCAATAAAGCTGATGTGGAAGAATGCATAAAATTAGTAATTGCAACAGCAGCAGAATAAAAAATTTAAAATAATTGCAGATAATTGTTCAGCTAAAGCCTGAGCAATTATTTTTTTTAGACTATATAAAAATTGACTAAAATGTAAGTTTATGATAGCATTATACTTGAAAACATACCATTTCATAATTTGACATTAAAAAATTTTTTATATTAGGCGGGGCAGCTTAGATGAATACACAGGTGTCCCACCGGGAGGAAAAAATGGATCAATTAAATGGTATAGATATGGAAGCAATAGGCATCCAGTGGGAAAAGATGATTAACAAGCAGCCCGTTGATGAAAACGTTGTTTCTGCAATTATATCAAAATCCTGGCACCGGAGCGCTTTAGCAGGTGTCGATCCTTACAGCTTTGATGAGAATTTATATATTAAAACAGAAGAATTAGAACGATATTTCGATTCATCCAAAAAGTTTATAGATGATGAGCTTAGATCCATCCTGCAAAAAATTGCTGATGAATTTGATCTATCTTTTTTGTTTTATGATAATAAATGTAACATGGTAAGTGTATTGGCAGTATCTGAAAATTATAGAATTATTGGATATAGCAGTGCAGAAGACATTGCAGGAACAAATTCAATCTGCCTTGCCTTGCAGTACGACACTCCAATACAAGTATTTGGTAAAGAACATTATAATAAAAGTTTGCACCGGTTTAATTGTTCTGCAGCCCCCATACATGATTTAGATAATAATATAATAGGAGCAATTAATATCGGCGGCATAATAAGCCATAAACATACATTAGAAACATTGGGGCTAGCCCAGTCTATCGCTAAGATAGTTGAAGATAAAATTCAAATAAACCATATGGTTGCACAGTTAACCATATCTAACCAAACACTAAATAATATAATAAAATACGACAGTTCAGGAATCGTTTATTTAGTTGATAATGAAATAATAAGCTATAACAAATCACTTCTTAATATGTTCGAAATAATATCAACTGATAAATCAAAATCAGCTCATGAAAGCATATCTAATATACTTAATCAATTAAAGGAACACCTGCATAATGATGAAATAGAAGGTACGGAATTAGTAATAAATATTAATAATGAAAAAAAATCCTTTATAGTATCCATGAAACAATTTTTAATAGAAGAAAACAAGTCAGTATGCCGCCTTTATAAATTTGATAACACAAACAAGTATATGCGTTTAAATATTAATAACAGGGCAGTATATACCTTTGACGATATAATCGGCAGATGCAAAAGTATGGTTAGGGTAAAAGAATTGGCTAAAAGAGCGGCTCGAACTTCTTCAGCAGTTCTAATATGCGGAGAAAGCGGTAGCGGCAAAGAACTTTTTGCTCATGCAATTCATAATGAAAGCTTCAGAAGAAATAAAGCTTTTGTGGCAATTAACTGCGGTGCTATTCCATCTGAATTAATTGAAAGCGAATTATTCGGTTATGAGCCCGGAGCATTTACAGGAGCATCAAATAAAATAAAATTCGGTAAATTAGAAATAGCATCGGGGGGAACATTCTTTTTTGATGAAATAGACAGCATGCCTTTAAATGTGCAGATAAAGCTTTTAAGGGCCCTGTCATCCAACAGAATTACCAGGATAGGAGGCATAAAGGAAATTCCCATAGACATAAGGATAATTGCTGCAACTAAAAAAGATTTGCTTAAAGAAATTGAGCTTGGACAATTCAGAGAAGATTTGTATTTTCGTATAAATATAATAAATATATCCATACCTCCTTTACGAGAAAGGAAAGAAGACATTCCCATACTTGCCAAGAGTTTCATTGATTATTATGTAAAACATTCAAACATATCCGGAGTAAAAATAGAGCCCGAATTTTGGGAGGCGCTTAAATATTATTATTGGAGAGGAAACGTTAGAGAACTTAGAAATACAATAGAAAAAATAGTACTTATGAACGATAAAAACACTCTTGGCATTGACAGCCTTCCCCGGGAAGTATTAAGTGCTTACAAGTATAAAAGCCTCAAAAGCAAATTATCTGTAAATGTTATTGAAACAAAGCATAATAAGGATTTGCTTAAAACAGGGGAAGAAATAATTATTGAATTTGTACTGAATGAAGAAAACTGGAATTTGACGAATACTGCCAAACGTTTAGGAATAAGCAGGCCAACATTGTACAGAAAGATTGAAGAATCTGACAAATTAAGAAAGCGTAAAAAAACATTACAAGACCATATTTCGTAAAATTATGTTACAACTGAACAAAGGGAATATTCCAATGTTATAAGCAAATTGACAAACGATAATAAGCATTGTAATATTATATTACAAACAGAAAGACACTTTTCAAAGTTGATTTCTGTTTTTTATGCGTAAAATATCTATACTTTAATAAAAATAGAGACTGGCAAAGCCATAAAATTCAATTGTTATGCGTGCAAACAGTATATTTTTCGGCATAAAAATGCAAGTTGTTGTATGGATTGGCATAAAAGTTGCTATTAAATTAATAAAGGCTGAAATATTCAAAAAGGGTATGACATTGACGAAAAAAGTTATCTGAAATGCTAAGCAGTTTATATATTTAGTTTATAAAAAAACCATGGAGGATTATATGATGCAAAATCATGCAAATCATGTAAGCGCGAAAAAAACCGTAAATATTATCGGAGGATTTTTAGGCTCGGGTAAGACCACCCTGGTCAATTATATCTTATCTAATATGACTGATAAAAAGGTGGATGTTTTAGTACGTGAATATGGAGCTGTATCAATCGATGATATGCTCATTAATATAAAAAAGGAAAATATTCATGTTTTTACGAACATCCATGTTCACGATGACCCCCAAATCATAATTTATCATTATTTTGATAAACTTAATAGGGATACACTTGATAATCCTTTTGACCACCTTTTAATGGAAGCCAGCGGCCTTGATACACCTGAAGGTCTGGTACACTTATTCTTTATAGGCCACATGCAGGAAATGTATCGCTTAGGCTCTTATATAGCCCTTGTAGATGCTGAATATGGAAATATTAATCTGGATGATTATAAAGTAGCAAAAAAGCAGGTAGCATTTGCAGATGTTATATTGATAAATAAGACAGACTTAGCCAGTGAAGAGGAAATAAGCAGGCTGGAAAAACGTATTCATAGCTTGAATTCCATGGCTAAAATATATCATACTCAATATGGAAGGGTAGATTTGGACAAGGTTATGGTAATAGACATATATGAACAACTAAAAGGTTTATCAAATAATAAAGCTAAGGATGAATGCTCTACGGATAATATAAAAACTGTGATATTATCAGAAAACCATCCTATGGATAAAGAAAAGATCAATAACTGGTTACAAAATTTATTTGATACAAAAGGAAATAAAATATTACGAAGCAAAGGATTCTTCTCTTTTGCATATGATGATTACAGATATGAATTTCAAGCAGTGAGAAAGACATTCCACTCAAAAGCAGATAAGAAGTGGGAGGAAGGTGAAGACAGAAAAAGCGTGGTAGTATTAATTGGTGAAGGTTCTATGGATTCTAAAATACTTAAAGAATCTTTCAGCTTTTGTATTTCAGATAAATAAAAATTATATTAAAGGAGGAATAATTTAATTTGACCTGAAAAAATTGCATTAAAAACTCTTGCAGAGTTAAAAAATTCAATTTTGAAAGGAGAAAAAAATGGCATCAAAAGTTTATTTTATGGATGATCATGCATCAAGTTCAAGTGAAAGCACTATGTTTAAGGGAGTACAAGTTTTACGTGATGCAGGACTGGAAACAGTATTTAAAAAAGGTGACAAGGTTGGTATTAAGGTTCACTTGGGTGAATACGGCAACTCTTTAAATTTACGTCCCCACTGGGTAAGTGCCGTTGTTGATGAGGTTAAAAGACTTGGCGGAGATCCGGTTGTCTTTGATTGTAACACAGTTCCTTTGGGAACAAATTCATCTCGTGCCTTAGCATCTGATCACTTAGAAACAGCAAGGGTGCACGGATTTACTGAGGAAACAATGGGCTGCCCTATTTGGATTTGTGACGGTGATCATGGTGAAGAACAAGTTGAAGTAGAAGTTCCAAATGGAGTATATTTGAAAAGTACATATATGGGAAAAAAGATTTTAGAATTTGATTCAGTAGTTGTTGTAACTCATTTCAAAGGACACCCCATGGGAGTGTTCGGCGGTTCATTAAAGAATGTTGGAATTGGTATGGGATCTCCAAAGGGAAAACTGACAACACATTTTTTCACACATCCGAAACTTGGCATGAAGTCCTGGACTATTAATCAGGATTTTGTAAAACAAGCAAACAGTGCCCCCCACCCTAATTTCATAGATGGCCTTGCAGCTACATGCGCACATGGATCATATGAAATAGATGGTGACACCTTGAATTTCATGCCGGAAAACTGCCATTACTGTGGTCAATGCTTCCCATTCTGCCTGTCAGGATTATTCAATCTTCATCCTGATTTAATAGATTCCTGGGCACCTGCAATTGTTGACGCTGCTGCAGCTTATATAAATGCTGTTGGAAAGGACAAGATGATATACCTTAATTATGTATTTGATATATCCCCATGGTGCGACTGCTGTACATTCCATGACAGAGCCTTAGTTCCTAATGTAGGTGTATTTGCTTCCAAGGATCCGGTTGCTGTCGACATGGCATCTGTAGAAGCTACAGAAGCTATAGCTGCTAATCCGGGGTCTCTTGCTGACCAGTACGGATTTAGTGAACCAAACACAGAGCGTTTCACAAATTGCGCAAGTGTTGCAAAAAAGAGTCAGTGGGCTCAGTTAAATACAGGAGTATATAACGGACTAGGTACTACAGAGTATGTTTTGGTAAAATCCGAACCTGCTCCGGAAGGAGAGTTTTGGTTTCCGAGATATAGTCTTGAAAAACCATTCACAATGGTCAATAAAGAATTATTTGCTAAAATCGACAACACTGTAGGTGATATCTTCTATGAAGAACCTAAAGTATCTCAGGATGACTTAAGCGCTAAACCTAGCGGCAAGGTTGAAGGAATCACAATAGAAGAAGATAAAGCTGAGCCGGGATTGGCTTAGATTAAAGGGGACACTTATGTGTCCCCACAATAGATAAGGAGGAAATTTTTATGTTGTATGGATATGCAGGTAAAATGCTGTTTGTAAATTTATCAAAGAGCGAAATTAAAGAAGAAAAACTTACAAAAGAATTAGCAGAAAATTTTATTGGAAGTTACGGTTTTGGTGCAAAAATCCTTTATGAAATGATGCCGGCAGGAGCGGACCCTTTGGGACCTGAAAACATTTTTGGATTTACAACAGGGCCAACAACTGCTGCAAAAGCATTTTTTGGGGGAAGATACACTACAGTACACAAATCTCCCGTGACAGGGGGCTGGAATGATGCAAATTCCGGAGGATATTTTGGACCTGAACTAAAGAGAGCAGGTTATGACGCCTTGTTTATAAGCGGCATTTCAGAAAAACCGGTTTATATTTATATCAATGACGGTAAAGTTGAAATAAGGGATGCCGGTCATCTATGGGGAATGGATACTAAAGAAGTGTGGGAAGTATTAAAAAAAGAAACCGGCGAGCCAAGACTTCGCATTTCAGCAATAGGACCTCCCGGAGAAAGATTATCCTTGA
>CAZAYQ010000071.1:0-8147 GCA_964489345.1 uncultured Clostridia bacterium
AGAAATGGGGTTAGGGCATCTTGTGTTTTTCTTTGTATATATCTTTTGCGATTCTTGCATTGAGCATTCCTTTTTTCACGGATTTGACACTTTGCCTGGCTTCTATCATCTTGCCTGATTTCATTTCAATTACTGCCTTTCCATCCTTTTCATATACACTTTCGATGGAATTCGTATCAAACAATCCAAAAGCAGCATCGTGGGCAAACATGGGCTCTCTTACATTTATATAAATATAAATGAGATTGTCGTTTATAACCAATGGCACCTTATTGGTAATGCCCAATTCTTGTCCGTAGTTTATTCTATTGTGGCGCAAACTTATATTATAGTAGTCTGCCAGCTTCTTTGTGCATGTTTCAACAGTTGCAGTTTTTATAAAAGATGCTGCTTTTGTTATTATCTCCGTGCAGTTTCCCTTGTCTTTCACATAGACAGGCAGCATTGCTTCAATTTCGTTGAATTTTATATCATTTTTCATATATTTCATTTCCTTCAGATACTAAATTTATTGAATTTCTAATGCTTAATCAGCTTAGAATTCTGTCCGATTTCACTTGCTTCATTGATTACTGTCATTTTTACACAATACCCTTAAACTAATATAATGAAAACAAGGTGATAAAAATGGACTCTGACATTAACTATATTATTCAGGAATCTTTAAAAGGGGACAAGATTTATAGAGAAATATTGCTCAAAAGACTAAACCCGCTCATTTATAAAAATATATACAAATACTACAGCCCTTCCAACCCTTTTGTTGAAGATTTGCTGCAGGAAGGCTATCTTGTTATTCTTGAGTCATTGAAAAATTATGACATTGATAGAAATGTTCACTTTCTTCAATATGTTAAAATTAAGCTTTATTATTTCTATATAAATTATTACAAGAAAAGCATGAGGCAGTATGCATTAAGCCTTGAATATTTTAATAAAGGCGGAAAAAACCTAAAATCTGCCTGTGAAGACCAGGCAGCAGCAATATTATCAGCAGAAGAAAAAAAAGCACTTCATAAGTGCATAAAGCAGCTGACCGAAAGAGAGCAGAAAATTATAAACTTGTTCTATTTCCAAGGACTGTCAATTCAAGATATTTCTCTTGAGTTAGAATTAAAATACAGGTCAGTAATAAATATGAAATGCCTTGCCCTTAAAAAGCTGAGAAAAATGATAAAATTGATGTTCCAATAATCTGTTTTTTATGTTAATATGTTGTTATTACTTATAAGAGAGGATTTTATGATGACAAAGGAAATAAAGTCAGTATTTATTCTGCTTTTAACAGCAGCTATCTGGGGATTTGCATTTGTGGCACAGCGGATGGGCATGGACCATGTAGGTGCTTTTACCTTTAACGCAATTAGATTTGCCTTGGGAAGTCTTTCACTCCTGCCTGTAATATATTTTTTTAATAAAAGTTCAAAAAAAGAAAATTCCTCTGCTGAAAATGTTGGTACAGACTTAAAAACAACCATAAAATCAGGGGTAATTGCAGGGTCTGTATTGTTTATTGCAGCATCTTTGCAACAGGTTGGTCTTATTTATACAACTGCAGCAAAAGCAGGATTTATCACGAGTTTATACATAGTGTTGGTGCCTATACTTGGAATATTTTTAAAGCAAAAAACATATCCTACAACCTGGATTGGTGCATTAACAGCAGCTGCAGGGCTTTATTTCCTAAGCATAAATGAGGATTTCACCATTCAATTCGGAGACCTTCTGCAATTGATAGGAGCATTTTTCTGGGCTGTTCACATTCAGCTGATAGATAAATTCGTCAAGAATGTCGATGCCATAAAACTATCCAGCGTTCAATTTGCCGCTTGCTCAGTTCTAAGCTTCATAATTGCCATTATTTTTGAAGATATTGCTATAAGAGGAATTTATGATGCCTTGGTACCTATATTGTACGGAGGCATAATGTCGGCAGGAGTTGCATACACATTGCAGGCTGTTGGCCAAAGACATGCAAAGCCCTCCCACGCAGCCATCGCCTTAAGTATGGAGGCAGTATTTGCTGCAATAGGAGGAATGATGATTTTAAAAGAAACATTGCCTATGAGAGGATACTTAGGTGCTGCCCTCATGCTTGCAGGAATGCTAATCACTCAGACGGAAAATATTAAAAAGCCGTCTTAAGCATCTGCTGAAGCCTTTTTCTTATGCCTGGCTTTTCTTACCCAAACTATTGCAGCAATCAGTATCAGACCGGCAATAGCGGCAAGAAGGGCCCGGGTCCAATCTAAGTAAAAGCCCCCGTCAACTGCTTTGAAAAGGATATTGCTTCCTTCACCGGCAAATACCAGATATTTGCCGTCCCACCGGGCATCCGCCCTCTTCCAGGTCCCGTCAGAGAAAATATATAAGCCTACATTTTTTTTATCTTCCGGTGGATAATATCGTATGATATGTGTATCCTGACCATCATCAGGTATGGCAATATTCCACTGTTCCATCATCCCTTCATCATCAGACGATACCTGGTATTTTGTCAAAATCAGCGAATCTTCTTCAGTGAATTTTCCCTCCACAAGAACTATGGGCAAAACTTCATTTCTTTTCTCTGTACTTTCAAGAACAGTCACATGGTGTATATATAAAGCCTGTATTTCATCATCAAATGTAAGATTTAAAATGTCAAAGTCTTCCCATTTTCCATAATAGCCTTCCTTTAAAGGAAGCTCCGGCAAATCATTTTCTGAAATGCTTTCTCCATAATTGAAAACTATGGTTTTTATCAATTTGTCCCCTGCCCAAAAAGTCAATTTGAATTCCCTGAAGGCAGACGGAAGGTTTTCTTTAGATATCAGGGTGTCATAATCAATGGGTTCAGCTTTATCAGCATAGCTTATGCCATCAATACCATGGATTAAATCACTTACAAAATAATTCCCTTTTATATTGCTGCTGTCATGGATCTTTCCTGCTATGGCACCCGCATAGGCCTTCGATTCGTTTATTTTAACCAAAGTATAGCTGTCTATAATCTCCTTGCCAAAGCCGGAAATACCTCCTATATAGTTTCCGCCCCGGAGACTGCACTTTGCATAGCTGGAAACAATCGGCCCGCCGGATATGCCTGCTATTCCTCCCACATAATTACCTGCTGTGCTTTCAACAGGCCCGGCTCCCAGGCAATCCTTGATATATCCAAGATCCATGCTGCCCGCTATGCCGCCCGCATTGTTTTTCTTGGAAATAATACTGCCTGTATTTGTACATCCCGTAATGGTGGCACGGGTTTGAAATGCCGTATTTAAAGTCAGCTTGTCTTTAAATTCAAAGTCATCCTCAGGGTCCAGCATCCATTCGATGGACATGGCTCCTGCAATTCCGCCTACACTGATATCTCCTTCAATATTGCCCAGGTTTCTGCTGTTTGATATCTTACCCTCAACACTTTTATCTATATCCTCGCCTGAAACATCCTGGACTATATTTTCAAAATCCTCCTCATTAAAACTCATATCCGAAATAATGTTAAACATGAGATTCATCACTTTAAAAAGCTGATCGCTCACTGATTGCATATCATCCATCATGGTGCCGGTCTGCAGACTCATATCGTCCATAAGTTCAGAAAGTGATTCTGACATGCCGCCTATTGATGTAAAAAGTTCATCCATTGTCTTTTGATATAAATCATCCGTAGTTTGAAACTCGAAGCCTGGCTGGTTTGAAATATATTCAAGAAGTTCAATTATTCCGTCAAAAATATCTTTAGTGTCATCCTGGGCCCTGTCCATGATGTCCATTGCATCAAGCATATAGGACATAGCACGCTCCAGGTATGAAAAAGAATCTGCCATGGAGGAAAACATCTTTTGAATATAACCGCCCATAGCTTCCATTTGGTCCATTACATTTTCTATATTTTTTCCGGCTTCAAGAAGATATTCATAAGCAGATTCAAGCTTGCCGGTTATTTCTTCCTCATCAAGTTCCCCTGATACAGCCTGCAGACGTTCATATATTATATTTATATATTCCAATATATTAACCATATCAGGCGTATCTTTTTGCAGCTCGTCTTTTAATCCTTCAAAAGCATCATTTAGTGCCTGGTCTTTACTTATTACATTAATAACTATCTCTAATGAATCCTCCAGCAATCCTGCAGCTCTTTCAATATTTTCTATTGCCTCCGCCATTTCTTTGCTGAGAGCCTCTGTTGAACCTGACAATTTGTTAAATTCATCAGCAATAGCCGTAAGTTCTTCCATTGCCATTAAAAGATATTTTAAGGACTTTTTAATTGGAGCCATGCCGTCATTCATAATGTCCATAGTGTTTTCAAGTGATTCCATAATAGGAATCAGCCTGTCTAAGGACTCGAGAGCTGCTACGCTTATTGTATTAATCCCTTCAATACCCTTGTTTATCATATCCTTAGTCTGGTCAGCAAGCGATTCAATGTGAACCATGCTGTCATCGATACTTCCTTGAATTTTAGAAAAATTCTGTGTCATCAAATCAGAAGCTGATCTTATATTATTCATCATCCTTGTCATAGAAGACTGCAATGAATTCATTTCTCTTTGCAAGAGTCCTAATTTTGACGGTGAAATTATTGTATCCACATAGGGATCCACCTGGCCTGCAATGCCGCCCACCTCTTTTCTCCCGTATACAGAGCCGTAATTAACACAGTCATTAATATATCCGGATTGCCTCCCTGCAATCCCGCCCATATTATAGCCTACGCTGGGATAACCGATAGTACCTTTATTTATGGAGTTCATAACTATGCCTGTATTAATTCCTGCTATCCCTCCTACATCCATAGCATCAGATATAAGCCTTTCAAGATTTATATCCTCTATGGTCATACTCTGAAAATCCAGCTCGCTTTCTTCTACTGTGGTATTAACACTGGATTCATTAATACATCTGAGAATGGTGCCTGCATTATAGCCTGCTATTCCTCCTGTCTTGCTCTCACCGTATATTGTGCCTCTAAAGGATGAACTTATTATCTTGCCTGAAGTTCCGTTCCATCCTGCAATCCCCCCGACTGTATCTCTGCCTTTAATGTAAGCAGTAACACTGCAATTTTCCACTAACCCGCTGTTATGGCCCACAAGTGTCCCTATAGTGCTTTTGTCCCCTTTTGGGGTCAACCTGCCTTTTACATTAAGATTTTTGATCGTCCCCCCCTCTTGAAGATATCTGAAAAGTCCCTGGTTGGAACCCTCCGCTTCAATATATAAGCCCCTGATGGTATGTCCCTTCCCGTCAAAGATGCCGGAGAAAATTGGTATAGGCGTAAATATTTCATTTTTTAAGTCAATATCAGCTTCCAAAATTACAGTTTTGCCCTGGGACCATCTGTCAAATGAGCAATTCTTTGATAATTCCTTTAGACCATCAGCATCATATATCCGGATTGTCTGCGCAGCCAGATTATCAGCTGATACATTTACAGTGGAAGATAATATTATTATAAAAACTAAAATAAGTATTAGAAAAGATTTAACCTTCTTCATAATCAACATCCTTTCTATCCGGATCATCTTCATCAAGCTCTTCTAAATTATTCTTAACCGGCTGAATTTCACCTTGAATAGTCCCGTCAACCAAAGCATTTATCTCGCCTTTCACATAGCCGTGAACCCTTCCATTAACATAAAGTTTCTTCTTTGGTCTGTCTGCACTGACAGGTAAATTCAATATGAAAGTAGTACGTTCTATGATGGTATCCCCCAGGTAAAGAAGCTGGGGCAGGACAAATATTACAAGAATTGTAGAAATAATAGTGCCTTGTCCTATGTAGCTGCCAAGTATAGCTATGGTTCCGTCCGTGGAAAGATATCCGATAAGATAACCGGCTATAGCAAGTATGCTGCCTGAAGTTACTACAGTGGTAAATCCTGAATTCAAGGCTTCAACAACAGCATTCTCGCGTTCCATGTGTTTTTTCAGTTCTAAATATCGGCTTGTAATAACTATTGCATAGTCTATATTAGCTCCCATCTGTATGGCGGAAACCAGCAAGAAGCCCAGAAAATACAAGCCGTGTCCCCTTAAATAGGGAAATGAAAAATTAGCCCATATTGAGGTCTGAATAACAGCTACAAGTAAAATTGATAAAGCTGCAGACCTGAAGGTAAATATTAAAACAATTATTACGAAAGCAATTGACAAAACAGATATAATTATATTGTCCTTTTCAAAGGTTAATGACAGTTCCAGAGCATTAGCAGATTCACCCATAAAGTAAATATCATCATAGTTATAGAATTTACCGGCTTCATCATAGACCTTGTTGATAAAATCAAATGTTTCCCGGCTTTCAACAGGCAGTTTGGAATTTATCTCAAACCTGGAATAATTCTTTCCTTCCATCTGGATTCGGGTATTGGACAATTGATGATAAAATGTATCTATTTCATCCATAAGCTCATCATCTATTGTTACATAACCTTGCAGAACCTGATTATATAAAAATTCAAACATGTCTATAAAGGGGACTCCATAGTTGCCTATGCCGCTGATTATCTTGGCATAGTCTTCATCATTTATAGAATAGGCAGAGTAAAGAAGCTGGGCAATTTCATAATCCAAATCCATAAGCTCTGCAAACTGCCTGGGGGTTATTTCATCAGTAAGGGTATAGCCCCCCATGGCTTCAATGTTGGAAAGCCCTGTGACACTGTCCACATTATCTAATACTTCAAGTCTTGCCAAGAGCTCCCTTTCAGCTTCATAATCTCCTGAGGGTACAACAAGTGCCATCTGGTTGATTTTACCGAAGTTCTCATGAAGCCTGTCTTTTTCCATTTGTGCTTGGCTGACCCTGTGAGACCGTACATCTTCCATGCTGAAAAGATAAGGACACCTGCTGGAAAAGATAAAGGTTACAACCACCAATACAAGGAATACCGGCGGCATAATATATCTGGTTTTTATAGCAAACCGTCCCAGCTTTTTAACAGAAGGGACAAAGTTTCTATGTTTAGTTTTGTCTATTAATCTGCTGAACAGCACCAACAATCCCGGCATTAAAGTAAATACCGTGAGCATGCTGAATAATATTCCCTTTATCATAACTATTGATAAATCAAATCCTATCCCGAAATTGATAAATGCCATAGCTGCCAAGCCGCCCACGGTAGTGAGGCTGCTGGAAGCAATTTCAGGTATAGCCTTGGACAGTGCACCTGTAGCAGCTTCCCTTGGGGGAAGGTATTCACGTTCTTCACTAAACCTGTGGCTCATGATTATGGAATAATCAATAGCAAGAGCCAGCTGTAAAATTGCAGCTACTGAATTAGATACAAAGGAGATTTTTCCGTATAAAAAATTGGTTCCCATATTTAAGACAGCTGCTACAATAAATGTTATATAAAACACTATTATCTCTGCATAAGCGCCTGTTGTGAACAAAAGAACGCCGGTTATGATAATAATGGCCAAAATTCCTATAACAATCATATCATTATTAAGCATGTCGGCATATTCAAACCCTATTGTAGTCGAGATGGATCTGTCATAGGGTTCAGTCAGATCTTCTATATTATCAAGAGCATTTAGAGTAATCTCAGAATCCTCTTCCCCTTCAAACAAAATGTAAAATTTTGCTGATGAGTTCTTATAAAAATCCTCATTGTTTTCAAATATCAAGGTGGACACACCATCAATTTCACTTATGGAATCTGCTAAATTTTGGGCATGAGGATATGAAATATTCGAAATCATTAAAAAAGCTCTGCCGAATGTGGAAAGTTCTTCATCCATGATAAGAATACCTTGTCTGGTTTTGCCATCCTCAGGCAGGTAATTTACAATATCATTTTCTACTTCAACCCATCCTATGGAAAAGGCACAGAAAATAACTGCAAAGGTATAAAGTACAAACAATAAATTGTGCTTGTCCACTATAATTCTTGCTATTCTTTTAAACAATCTTGAATAGTTGTTTTTCATAGTCGTCCCTATCTATCCATCATTTATTTCACATAGATTCATAGAGCAATTATATCACTTAACTTTATGGTTTTCAATTGTTTTATACTGTATTAACCTGTGATCATTTCTGTTTTCCGGAATTCTGATAGGAATATTTTTTTCGGAAGGAGTCTTCACGAAATAGAGAGGTGTCCCCTCACAGCTCCTTTCATATTTTCCATAATGGTGCATAT
>CAZAYQ010000072.1:0-8137 GCA_964489345.1 uncultured Clostridia bacterium
AAGCATAAATTGCCACATTTAACAAGGCATATTTCTTAGATTACTCCAAAGAATACAATTAAAGGAGTGAGAGTATGCATTTTGATATTATGAATTTTTTGTCGTTTTTTTTAGTATACGGAGCTTTGGGGTTTTTACTGGAAACAGTTTTTAGGAGCCTGGCAGATAGAAAGGTTTATATAAGCAGAGGATTCCTCACAAAGGGATTCTGCCCTTTATATGGAATCAGCGGGATTATTATAGTCGAGATTTTTACAGTGTGCGAATTGTCAATAAGCAATCCCTTATATGCACTTATTGCCGCAACAGCAGGGAGTATAGCTGCAGTCACCCTGCTTGAATACATTACGGGAAGAGTGCTTGACAGGGTATTTCATAATAAACTATGGGACTACAGTGGATATAAGCTAAACCTGCATTCCTATATATGCCTTGAATTTTCTTTGCTTTGGGGAATTTTAGCCCTGCTGCTGGAAAATTTTGTGCATCCTGTAATGGAAGTGCTGGTCTATGCCCTGCCATATAATATCAGAACAGGTGTTCTAGTAATGTTTTTGTCAATGATTTATGTAGATGCATCTTACCAGCTAAGGAAGATGCGAAGATTGTCTGCTTAAATATTAAAAAAATGTAATAAATGCTCTTCTTGTTCCCGGGAACAAAAAGAGCCGTCCTTAAAAAATTATCCTGTTATCAACAGTTCGTCTATAGGTCTTCCCGGCGGTACTATGGGGTAGACACTGCAGTCCTTGTCAATTTTACACTCTAAGAAAACCGGTTCATTTAAATTATCTGTTGCCTTTAATATATTCTCTAATTCAGCCATTGAAGAAGCCTTATATGCTTTAATTTTATATGCGGCACTAAGCATTTGATAATCCACATCATCATAATTGTCTGTTTCCGAATATCGTGCATTGGAGAACATTCTCTGCCACTGCCTTACCATACCCAATGAATTGTTGTTAAACATCAATATTTTTATGGGCAGTTTATACTTTGCAATAGTAACTAATTCTTCGCAATTCATTCTAAAACTTCCGTCCCCGGTTACAAGGATAGTTTTCTTGTCAGGATTTCCAACCTGGGCACCTATGGCAGCACCGATTCCGTATCCCATAGTCCCCAGTCCACCGGATGTAAGGAATTCATTAGACTTGTTAAACTGCCAGAATTGTCCCGTCCACATTTGATGCTGACCTACATCTGTTGCAACAATTGTATTTTCTCTGTAGTGTTTATTCATTTCTTTTAAAATATTCTCCGGTAGGAAGAGTCCTTCTATATCCTTTTTAAGCTTTTTGGACATAATTTCTTCAAGCCAGGCGGTCCTGTCCTTTTCCTCACTTTTATCCAAAAGCTTTGTCAGTATATCCTTCATGTCTCCAATAAGGGGAATGCTTTCATAGGTATTTTTATCAACTTCAGTTGAATCAACATCAATATGAATTATTTTTGCCTTAGGAGCAAATTTATCGGGCCTTCCTATAACTCTGTCGCTGAATCTTGCCCCCATAGCTATTAACAAGTCACAATTTGTTACAGCCATGTTTGTTTCCATAGAACCGTGCATACCGACAAATCCAAGGGATAACTTATTGCTTCTCGGAATTGTTCCTAATCCCATGAAACTGTTGCATACAGGAATCTCTGTTTTTTCTGCAAATTTCACCAGCAGTGAATCATTTTTAGAAATCCTCACTCCTCCGCCGGCATAAATAACAGGTCTCTTTGCATTATTTATCAATTCAAGAGCCATATTTATTTTCTTTTCATCCGGTATAATTTTCTCTATATTGCGTATTTCAATATTTCCCTTATATTCATATAAGGCCAGAAAAACATCCTTTGGCACATCTACAAGCACTGGTCCCGGTCTTCCTTCCAGGGCAACATCCACAGCCTCATTGACAGTCTCCTCCAAATCTTCAATATTTCTTACCATGTAGCTGTGTTTTGTTACGGAAAGAGTCATCCCGGTTATATCAACTTCCTGGAATGAATCCTTCCCGATTAAGGCATTGGCAACCTGGCCGCATATAACCAGCAAGGGTACGGAATCCATATATGCATTGGCAATACCTGTAATGGTATTTGTCGCCCCCGGCCCAGAGGTAGCAATAAAAACTCCCAGCCTGCCTGTGCTTCTTGCATATCCGTCAGCTGCATGAACACCGTTTTGTTCATGAGCAGGTCTGTATACCTTAAAATAATCCAATTCATCATAGAGAGCATCAAAGAAAGGTATAACAGCCCCTCCAGGGTATCCGAACAAGGTGTCAATACCCTTTTCTTTTAAAACTTTTAATATTATTTGAGAGCCTGATAATTTCATGTCCACCCTTCCTTCTTTATTCTTGTCCCTCTGCAGGTTTATTAATCCATGACATCATTGATCTTAGCTTCTTGCCGGTTTCAATGATTGGATGTTTAAGCTCCATATTTTTCATAGAGTAAAATTTCGGTCTTCCTGCCTGATTTTCTAAAATCCAATTGCTTGCAAATGTTCCGTCTTGTACTTCAGCTAATACCTTTTTCATTTCCTTGCGGGTTTCTTCGTTGACAATTCTTCTTCCTGTTGCATAATCTCCATATTCAGCTGTATCACTTACAGAATATCTCATATTTTCAAATCCGCCTTCATAAATTAAATCAACGATGAGCTTCATTTCGTGAAGACATTCAAAATATGCAATTTCAGGTTGGTATCCTGCCTCTGTGAGAGTATCAAATCCAGCTTTAATAAGTTCTGTTATTCCGCCGCATAAAACAGCCTGCTCACCAAATAAGTCTGTTTCAGTTTCTTCTTTAAATGTAGTTTCAATAACACCTGCTCTTGTTCCGCCTATACCTTTTGCATAGGCCAGGGTCAGCTCCTTGCACCTGCCCGTATAGTCCTGGTGTACGGCAAATACATCAGGAACCCCCATTCCTTCCACATATGTTCTTCTTACCAAATGTCCGGGTCCCTTTGGGGCAACCATGAAAACATCAACATTTTTAGGCGGGACTATCTGATGGAAATGAATGTTAAATCCATGTGCAAATGCTAATGCATCTCCTTCTTTTAAGTTTGGCTCGATACTTTCTTCATATACTTTTTTCTGCACTGTATCCGGTGCCAGCACCATTACCACATCTGCTTCTTTGACTGCCTCTGCTACAGTTTTTACTGTAAGTCCGTGAGACTCTGCTTTAGCTTTTGATTTACTGCCTTCCTTAAGTCCCACAACTACATTTACACCGCTTTCCTTAAGATTTAAAGCATGAGCATGACCCTGGCTTCCGTATCCCACAATTGCCACTGTTTTTCCTTCTAATACTTTTAAATCTGCATCTTTATCATAATACATTCTTCCCATTTCCTTATCTCCTTCAAATTTGCGTTTTTTTTTAAATTATTTACATTATTGTTGTTAGGGCATTTTATACATACTCTGATACATCATAAACATCAACAAGCTTTTGCATTTGAAGAACTGCCCTTTCAAAGCTGTTCATTTTTTCATCCTCCAAAGTAACCCTAAAAACTGAATTCTTTTCATCTAATGAAGACATGCTGAATTCTTTTACATCAAACTGCTTCCTTCTTAATGTAGTTAAAACTCTCACTGCTGAATCCATTCCCTTAGATACCTTAAAACTTATTGTCCTGCACATAATTTTACCTCCAATGATTTTTTGTTTTTGTTTTTGCCAACCGGAATGAAAGCAGCTCGCTGATTGGGGTACGCAGGCACCATCACAATTTTATCAGCTCGCTCTGCTCGCATAAAATTGGATTCCGCTGCATAAGTCCTACCGCTATTTGTTCATCGCTATTGCTCTAACAAATAGGGTCAGGGCTATAAAAAAACCTCTCGTCTCTATATACATAGATGTATATAGGGACGAAAGGTCTTTCGCGGTACCACCCTAATTCACGATAAAAAAATATCGCCTCATTCAAGTCGAAAAAACTAAAAAGTTTTTTGAACTCTATTCTTATAACGCAGAAGTACGTCTTCGTCTACTTAATTCGACTTAGAAGCTCAGGAGTGATCATTATACCTTGCAACACCGATTCTCACCAGCCACCGGCTCTCTGAAGCTGCTTTTCAGATACTTTTGTCTCCGTCAAAGCATTTTTTTACTTGTTTTGAATTATATACTGAATGATATAGACTTGTCAACCCTTTTTTTAAAAGATTTTCATTCATATCAGATATTGAAATTTCAACCGCTTCAACAGTTGAAAACAAAAAGAACCGTCCCCAAAATTATTTGAAGCGGAGGTCCTTTCCGTAAAATTTAAGGGGGACAAAATTATTGAAGACCCTGGATGTAATCCTGTCCGAATATGTATCCCTAAGCTGTTCCAGGGACAAATTAGTTGAAATAATTGTTCTTTTCTCGCTAATCATTCTTTCATTGATAATATTGAAAAGCTCCGCATTGGTAAATGAATTGCTCACCTCTGTTCCCAGGTCGTCAATGATAAGCAGGTCGCAGTCGAAAATCATATTGTAGTTCATCCGGTTTTCTTCACTTTCATTAAGCTTGTTGAACTTATGATTTTCCACTGTTTCAAACAAAGAAAATGAAGTCTGGTACAAAACAGAAATTTCTTTGTTTAAAAGTTCATTGGCAATGCAGTTGCACATAAACGTTTTGCCTAAGCCCGTTCCTCCGTAAAACAGCAGGTTCACACCGGTATCATGAAAGTTGCTGCAGAAATCCTCGCTTATTTCTAAAATATAGTACATGTTCTGCCTTGGTGTAAGTTTTTCATTTTTATAGCTTTCATTGCTGAAAACATTTATGTCAAATGTATTAAAGTTTTCTTTTTCAAGCATATTAATCATATTGGATACTTCAAAAAGATTGTCTATTATCTGTCTGTTAAAGCAGCTGCATCTTTTCCCGTCAGGAGTGCAGCCGGTATCGCTGCATTTTTGGCATCCATATTCAATATCAAGATAATCAGGGGATATATTGTTTTTTTCGTATATTGACTGCCTTTCCTTTTTCAGGTCATCAATTTCCTGCCTTAATTTATTAACCTGCCCATCCAAATCTTCAGGCTGTGATAAAAAAATCTTGGACAAATTAATGCTGAATAGTTTCATCTCCCTGTCAATTTCAGCCAGACGGGGAAGACTTTTATACAGTTTTTCCCTTTTTAAGTCTGCTTCTAATGAAGCCTTCAATCTTTTTTTATTGTAATCGGTCATGATATTTTCAATTATTTGTTTGTTTATTGCCCTCATCTCCTTCCTCAGGAATTTCCAAACCAAGTTTATTAAGTTTCTTTTTAAATCTTTCCCTTGCAATTTTCTCTAAATCATCAGCTGTAATATCCTCGCTTTGAATAAAATTATGAAATTTATTTTTAGTTTTGGATGTCTCTTTTTTTGCTTTTGCAGGTTTTATATCATTTTTTAAATCCTCTATAGTTTTAAATCCGTTTTTATGCCATTCACTAAGGATTTTGTCAAAATAATTTATGTTGGGATTGTTAATTTTTGTGGAATTATCCAGGCACTTCAAAATCATCTCCATAGAAAATTTCCATTCATCTATCCACCTGTCAATTGTCCTCATTTCAGCTTCAGTGAGAGTTCTGTTAAAGCCCAGGGCCTTGCTTATTCTTGAATATGCTGAATACCGGTCATTTCGTTTTTCAAGATAGTCCATCATTGAGTCCAAATCCACCACTCCGGCATCATACCAGGCAGACACAACGGATTCTATGTAAGAGAATCTTTTAACCTTTTTATTGTTGACGCAGTAGCTGAAGGCCTGAGTCATCACATTTGTATTCGTTTTATATTTGTTGAGCCAGGTGATTATTTTTTGCTTTTCACTTATTTTTAAAGGCCTCCCCAGCATATCCTCTATTTCTTCCATCATGGTTTTTATTTCAGGATTCCTGGCCTTTGAAATCAGCTCTTCATTATCCACATACTTTTTATCGTCAATATTGCGAATATGTTTGTAGACATTATCCATATAGTATTGCTTAAGATTTACAAATTCAACTATATAGTTGTATTCATCATCTGTTTCATGCTTGATTATTATACCCTCGCTTTCCCAATAATTCCAAGCATTCAATACATCAGCCAGCGGAAGCTTTAAATTTTTGGCAAGAACTTCATTGTTGAAATCCTGCCTGTCCCCGGCGCACTTGTATCCCATCAGGTATACTTTGACATAGGTTCCCTCAGCCTGGGGCATATAGTCATTTATAAAAATATTGTCAATAGGAGTATCCCCCAGCTCAATCTGCATTTCTTGAAGAATAAAATACATCTCTTTCTCCTTTTTTACATATAATTCTACATTTATTTTGTAATATAATTGTAACATTCTTGTTATAATGTTATGAAAACATTTTCAAATTAATATTCTTGACATAATAGCATAAAATCGAATATAATAACCTAAGATATATTAAGGTCTTTTATAACTTTATTATATCATTTTTTTGTATAAAAGAAAATTACTATTTTTCTTGAGACATAATAGTAAAATATAATATGACTAGGAAGTAAAATATGAACCCTAAAAATTTACCATTTATCATGTTTAATAAAAACAAAGACGTCCAAGTATTCAAGAAATTAGATGAAAAAAAAGATAGACAACCCTTAAAATTTACCAAACGGGTCAAAGGTTCAATCGCGTTAATTCTGGCAACTACCATTGTATTATGCGTGGCAGCTGCCTTTAATTATTTAGAAACCCACGAAAACAACGTATATGCAACAGATTGTTTTACAATAATATCCCAAGGAAAAGAACTGTGCAATTTAAGAGACCCTGAACTTTTAGACGCTGCACTGCTAAGGCTGGATAAAGAATTAGAAAAACTGGAACATCATGAAATACAAATAGAAAGCAAACTAAAAACAGTTCCATCAAAGGCAAGGGACAGGGAAATTGCAACGGAAGATGAACTTTACGAATTGATTAAGACAAATATAGTTTATTCCATTATGGCATATGAAATAAATGTAAATGGAGACAAAATAGGAATAGTAAATTCAGAATACGAAGCAAAGGGTGTTGTTGAAGAAGTCAAACACCATTTCACAAAAGATTACGATAAAGAATCCCTGATAGAAGTTACCACGGTTGAAGATGTAGAAATAAAACAGGTAAAAGCAAGAAATAATGAAATTGAAGATAAAGAAAAATTAATAAATTATATAATTAAAGGGACAGAAGAAGAAAAGACCTACATAGTGGAAAAAGGCGACAATTATTGGAACATAGCTCAATTCTTCAATATGGAAATAGAGGATTTATTATTGGCAAACTCAGCAGCCGAAGGTGATATAATACAAATCGGCGACGAAATAAATTTAGTAGTACCTAAACCATTTATAAATGTACAAGTAAAAAGAACCGTAATACAAGAAGAAAAAATGCCTTATAAAACAGAATATGCAGAAGTGTCATATATGTACAATGATGAAGAAATTGTTACAAAAGAAGGTAAGTACGGTATTTCGGAAATTGAAGCAATTGTAACTGAACAAAACGGTATTCAGATAGCAAAAGAGGTATTGGCGGAAAAAGTTATAACACCACCGGTAACAAGATTGGTAACTACAGGAACACAAGACCCGCCGCCCAAACAAGGGACAGGATATTTTATAAATCCTCTGCCGGGCTCAATGATCACATCCAGGTTCGGAGCCAGATCAGGAGGCTTCCACAGAGGTCAGGATATGGCCAAGGCACTCGGTTCAGCAATATATGCCGCTGACGGGGGAACAGTAACCTTTGCCGGCTGGCTGCCAAGCTACGGATACACGGTTCAAATAGACCACGGAGGCGGTTTTGCCACCTTATATGCCCACTGCAGTGATATTTACGTATCTGCAGGAGAAAAAGTATATCAAGGCAAAACAATAGCAGCTGTAGGCTCTACGGGAGTATCAACGGGAGCGCATTTACACTTTGAGGTAAGAAAATACGGTACGCTGGTAAACCCGGCATCTTATATAGGGACAACATACAGAGAATAAAAGACTGTGATAAATAGATAAATTCTGCCGATGAGAAATCATCGGCTTTTAGAATGCAAAATATTCTCTTTTGAAAGTATCCCCCTCTGCCGGTGATATGAATGACAAATAATACATGC
>CAZAYQ010000073.1:0-3436 GCA_964489345.1 uncultured Clostridia bacterium
TTACTAAAATTAGTAAGCGAAGGTATTCCATATAATGAAGGCAGGAATGTTTATAATGAAACAGTAAAGCAAATTGCTGACAGCAATATAAAAACTATACTTGATGAAATTTATTTGGAAAGACACTGGGATACAGATTATTAAAAGAATCCTCATTTTACATAATTAATTTTATGTAAAGCGAGGATTTTTTTGCGTATTAAAATGATTTACATAATTGAATTTATGTAAATCAAAAAAAGTATAGAAAATAATATGGAACTTTATTTGTTTCTCTCCGTCTAATATTATGAAATGCATGCATAAATATGAAAGGGGACACACCTTTACCCTAGGGATAGTCTTTGCAGGCAAAAGGAATGTCCCCAAAAAAATAGGAGAATTTTTATGAAAAAATTAAGTTTATTATTATTGGCATTGCTGATGCTGATTAGTTTTTCCGCATGTCAATCAAAGCAAAATCCTGTGGTAAACCTTGAGGGAAGTCTTGAAAGTATTTTGGATAATATTTATGAAAAGGCTGAAGTTGATGATTCAATGAAAGATTTCATCAATGAAGGATTGCTGATTACGGAAATTACATCTGAAAATGTCAGTTATTTTCTTGGCAAGGAAATAGAGTTTGAAGAAGCAATCGCATCAGAGCCCATGATTAATGCCCAGGCTTATTCTTTATGCCTGGTAAGAGTTAAGGAAGATGCAGATATTGAGAAGATTAAAACAGATATTAAAGAAAATGCAGATCCAAGAAAATGGATATGCGTAGGGGTGGATCCGGATAATGTTATAGTTGACAATATTGGAGATGTGGTAATTTTGATTATGAGCGATGAAGCCGCAGATGCTCTGCATGATTCATTTCTTCAATTGAAGGGAAAATAATGCTATTCTCCAGTATCAGCTTTATATACTATTTCTTACCTATAGTTTTAATACTATACTATTTATCGCCATTTAAATTCAAGAACTTTATTTTACTGATTTCAAGCTTGTTTTTCTACTTTTACGGTGAGCCCATATATGTAATTTTGATGATAGCATCATGTCTTTCCGGCTACCTGCATGGATTGTGGATTGAAAAGTGCAGAAAGAGCAGATATGCAAAAATTCCGCTTATCTGCTCAATTGTTTTCAGTATCGGCATTTTATTATACTTTAAATATGCAGACTTTTTTATTGAAAATATAAGTTTTATATTTGATTTGGATATAAATCCTTTAAAGCTGCTACTGCCTATAGGAATAAGTTTTTATACTTTTCAGATTTTATCTTACACCATTGATGTATATAGGGGCAATGCAAAGGTACAGAGGAATTTCTTCGATTTTGCTGCTTATGTAACCTTGTTCCCCCAGCTTATAGCAGGACCTATAGTAAGATATACAACAATTGAAGAAGAATTGTCACAGCGCAATCATACTCTTGCAGACTTTTCCTATGGTGTGAACCGCTTTATTGTGGGACTATCCAAAAAAGTATTGATTGCCAATACTCTGGGTGAATTGGGAGAAATTTTTACAAACATCCAACAGACTACAGTATTATTTCATTGGATTGCAGCCATAGCCTTTATGCTTCAAATTTATTATGATTTTTCCGGTTACAGTGATATGGCAATAGGATTAGGGCGTATTTTTGGTTTCCATTTTCTTGAAAACTTCAATTACCCTTACATTTCTAAAAACATTACCGAATTTTGGAGAAGGTGGCACATATCCCTTGGTACATGGTTTAGAGACTATGTGTATATACCAATGGGCGGAAGCCGTGTAAGCAATATCAAATGGATAAGAAATATTTTTACAGTATGGTTTTTGACGGGATTTTGGCATGGTGCTGCTTGGAACTTTGTTATTTGGGGACTGTATTTCGGAATTTTCTTAATTCTTGAAAAGTTTCTTCTCAATGATATTCTGAATAAATTACCGGCAATTGCAGGCCATATTTACACCTTGTTCTTTGTGACAATAAGCTTTGTAATATTTAATACAAACAGTATGGCTGAGTGCTTTGAATTCATTAAAGGAATGTTTGGGCTATTAAATATAATTTTTTCAAATGCAGAAACAAATTATTATTTAAGCAGCTATGGGCTTGTACTTGTGATTGCTGCTTTCGGGTCAACTCCTATAACAGTGAAAGTTATTAATATTTTAAAATCCGCTAAAAAAGGTGAATATATTTTAAATATTTTAGAGCCTTTTGTTTTAACTTCATTGCTTTTATTGATTACCGGCTATTTGATTGACGGCTCATTCAATCCGTTTTTATATTTTAGATTTTGAGGTGCAGCATGAAAAACATTATTAAAAATTTAGCAGTATCCTTTAGCTTTATTATCATAATCTTCGGTTTTATGCTTGCTAATATTCTCATGCCCGATAAAGAATTTTCTTACAGTGAGAGAAGAAAGCTTGTTTCAATGCCGGACTTCTCTGCAGATAAGCTTTTCAAGGGAAACTTAGCTGATGAATATGAAAAATATATTTTAGACCACTTTGCATTTCGTGATAATTTCAGGGGATTTAAAGCATTTGGAAAATATTATATTTTTAATCAAAAAGACAATAACAATATTTATATAATAGATGGAATCATTGAAAAAATGGACTATAAGCTAAATGAAAAGTCTGCATTAAATGCAGCCCGAAAATTCAATGAAATATATGAAAAGTTTCTTAAAGGTAAAAATGTAAGCTATTCAATAATTCCTGATAAGGGTTACTTCATAGGTCCCCAAAACGGGTATTTGACAATTGATTATGACAGATTGGAAGAAATCATGCTGGAAAATACTAAAAATATGAAGTATATAGATTTATTTGAAGCATTGACCATTGAAGATTACTATAAAACCGATATTCACTGGAGGCAGGAGAAAATTGTAAAAATTGCCGGCCTGCTGTTAAATGAATCAGGCAATGACAAAAAACCCACAGATACAGCTTATATGGTGAATAATCTTTACCCTTTTTACGGGTCCTATTATGGGCAAGCAGCCCTCAAACTGCAGCCGGACACTATGGTATATTTATCAAATAAAACAATTGACAATGCTCTTGTATATGATCCTGTATCAGATACTTACAGCAGTGTTTATATGGCAGATTTATTTAACGGAATGGATTCCTATGATGTATTTTTATCAGGGGCAAAGCCCTTGATAAGTATTTATAACGAAGAGTGTGGTAATAATAAAGAATTGTTGTTATTCAGGGATTCTTTCGGGAGCAGCATAGCTCCATTAATGGTTGAAAGCTACTCTAAAATTACATTAATTGACTTGCGATATATATCAACTGATTTGCTGGCAGATTATATTGACTTTTCTCAAGACCAGGATGCATTGTTTTTATATAACACACAGATTCTAAATAAGAGTTCAATGCTTAAATAATGATTCTTGCTTTACATAATTTAAAATATGTAAAGCGAG
>CAZAYQ010000073.1:3536-7836 GCA_964489345.1 uncultured Clostridia bacterium
AAACATTGAAAGAAGTCAGCAAAAAAGGTGTCAATATAATTGTCTTTGCTTTAAATTATATTCTGCATCTTTTAAATTACTCTTTGCTATTTCAATCATTGTTTCTGTTTTCATCACTTTATTGTTTTCATAAATAATTTTCACACTGCCTTTCACAGCTTTTGTAGTCCAATTTTTAGCATGTTTAAATTCTTCAACCTGGCCCCATAAGTATGGTACAGGCATAAATCCGGATGCGAATATTTTATAAAATCCTTCTGCTGAATATGGATTGTCAATATTGTCTTCTATGGCTGATATTATTTTTATTGCCGAATGATAAAGCTCTGATGATCTTTCAAATACATCAGAATTCCTTCCCATATCATTAATTTTACCTTTTCTTCGCATTTCCCTATATTTATTTAAAGAATGCTGTGTGATTTTTATGCTTTCATTAATAATATCAGGTGTGGCTAAGTGTGAAGCTTCAGAGTAGCTGACAACATGAATAATCTGCGGACTGCTTTCATTGTAGGGATCAATATCATCCATCAATGCAGTCACAGCAGCAAGCTGTATCCTTGCTTCATAAAGATCCGGATTAAAGTAATCCAAACCGGCCCTTGGTTGAAACAATACTCTGAAACTGCCGTCTTCCAGCCTTTTAATAAGCTTAATCATCGCCCGTGATTTTGCTAAATCCTGAATACCCCAGGTAGAATTAGGTGTATTGAGCATGTTTTGCAATATAAAGGTGGAAATGCCCAGATTTTTGGCAAGTTTTGCAGCCAAATATGCAGATACAATATAGGTTACATCATCTGCCCCTCTAAAGGCAAAATGATGGGGCACATTAGCTTCAAAGGGCTTATTTGTTTTTGAGATATATTTTATAGTTTCAATATGCTGCTTTAAGTTAGTGTAAACATCATAGGGTCCTCTGCCGTCAAGCTTGTTAAACCACCATAAAGATAATGCATGCCAGCAAATATTCATTGTTTCTTCATACATCTTGGCAAGGGCTGAAATATTTTTTGTCCCTGCATAAGTTCTTACTAATAAGGGTCTGGAAGCTTCATATATCATCCGGTATTCTTCCGGTGAATTTACCGGCACTCCGCCTCCATTTGTTTTATCTTCCCAATCCTCTCCAAAATTTGATTGTGTTAATTGGGAAGTACCGATTGAAAGAATATCAAGATAATTTGTTTCTGCCAGTGTTTCAGCCCATTCCAGAAATTCTTTTACTGATTCGATTCGTGTGGATGCTGAAGAATAAGGACCTACATGTGCTCTCATTAGGGGTTTAAAGCTATCACTCATATTGGAGTCAATTCTTTTAGTTACAGTATCATCCTTTGTCCCAAATTCAGGATAATTAGACCTGTCGATGGGTTTATTTCTTAAGTATTCTTGAGAATCAATGATTTCCTTGCCAAATTCCATCAATAAATCATCATATCTGCTGCCTTCATAAATATCACCATGAATTCTGTCTTCAGGAACACCCATCTTTATAAGGGTTTCTGCAGGAGATTCTCCGCCCTTGAATGTTTTTACCAGCCCTCTAAATTCTTTCTCTATAGCTTCACAAGTTTTAGGAAGTCCGCCAAAAAACACCATATCAAGCTGACCACCTTGAAACTTTAAAAGCCTTGTTTTTTTCATTTCTTCTATAAGATAGCCTGCCATATTAACTGCATCTTCTTGATCCAGTCTGTAACTTATGCCTAATCTTTCAATTTTATTGGATACTATCCAATCAATAACTACCTTCCGCCTTAATTCATGCTTGTAATCACTCAGCGCTGCCGCCACATAATCGTCTGCTAAAACTACATCATAACCGCAATCACGCAATAGCTCGGCTGCAGAGTTTATTCCCATTGTATGTGCATCTATAGTGGGTTTTAAAAAACCGTATTTAACATTCATTGAATTATCCATTATGAAACCCTTTCTGCAAGGACAGCATTTGAGTTTGCACTATCATTCACGATTGAAATTCCCAAACGTTTCAAATTGCGCCCTTCTTTTCTAAAATCAACATTCATTAATTTTGATGCTAAGTCAATAATCAGACTAGTACAAGTCATGTCAATGCCTAATTGAAGCCCGACAGCTTCTAAAGGAACCAATCCGCAGGGTACATCTTCAAATATATACCTGTGCTTTAAAGAGCATGGGGCATCAATGGATCTATAGACCTCATTATTTTGAATGCATTCATAAAGATTATCCCCTCTTAAATGATAAGTCCTCATCATCCAGTCTCTGGTAGATTCAACCTCATGTCCCAGCACTGCTGACACAGCAATCCTCTCTGTATCAATATTTTCAATAAAAGCACTGACCGTTGGAGTTATTCCATCGTAATAATATTTGTAAAGATTATGCTTATTTTCAGTCCAGCCGGAATTTAATACAAGGGGTGCACAGTGAAGGACCATTCCGACATTCCCAATGGATGTTTGAATTATCGAATCTGCAGGATGGAAATATTCTTTTAAACATTCAGGAAGCAAACTCATAATTGTATCATTCGGTATAATATCTAAAGCTGATATCAGTACAGAATCTTTAAATGCAAAAATATTAACCGCATCCACATCAGTTTTTCTGCATGTATATATTATCGTTTGTGTTTCTGCAATTATTTGTTTATATTTTTTGTTGAAGTTATTATAAATATTCCTGAATTCAAAAGCCCCGAATGTTCTGCCCGGATTTAATACAATAACTGTTGACCTGTCTATATTTTTTGCAATCAGTTCAGCAAGGTATCTATGTGAGCTTGCAGGTGTTGTAATCAATATAATTTCCGGGTCCTCCAAAGCAATTTTAATATCATCGGTTACCATATAAATTGGAATGTCCCCGCTCACAGCACCCTGGCTCCGTATTATGCGTGTTTCCATAAGTTTAGAAATTGTTTGATATGACCTGTTCCAAAGTGTTACGTCATTGCCTTGGCTGCTTAAATGTGCAGCCATTGCCAAGCCGGAATTCCCTGCCCCTATTATTGTTATTTTCATATAATTTAACCTCCCCTTTCCATTATCTTTCTTTTGCTATACTTTTCTTCTCATTTAAGAGCCTCTTGTATGAGAACTTCAATTAATTGATTGTAATCATAACCTGCCGCCTTTGCCATTTTTGGGAAGTCGCTATAACCCGGCTGCATGCCCGGCAAAGTATTTATCTCTATAAAGTAAGGTGTTTCATATTTGTCCATCCTGACATCCAAGCGTGCCAACTCGCTGCATCCTAATGCCTGGTAGGCTCTTAAAGCATATTCTCCTAATATCTCAGTCTTTTTTTCAGATAAATTTGCCGGACAAACCTGACCGGCTTGGTCCTGTGCTTTTATTTCCACTGTATAAAATCCGTCTTCATTATCATATAAAATTTCAATTATCGGAAGAACCTGAGGTTCTTCAGTACCCAGCACTCCTATTGTAAATTCTCTGCCGGCAACAAATTCCTCAACAAGTGCTGATTGGGCGAATTCTTTTATGGTATAATTTATTCTGTCATAAAGTTCATCATCGTTAAATACGACGCTGTCGCTTGAAATTCCCAGGCTTGAACCCTCGTGTTCAGGCTTTACAATTAAAGGAAATTTTAAAGTTTCATCTAAGATTTCTTTTCCCGTACAGAATACTTGGAAATTTGCAGTGGGCACACCAACACTCCTAAATACTCTCTTAGATAAAGCTTTGTGCAAACCAACAATCTGTGTTGATAAGGAAGAGCCTACAAATGGAATGCCTAAAGCTTCCAACATTGCAACAACATTTGCTTGTTCTCTCTTATTGTTAATGCCTGTACAAGCATTAAATACCAGGTCTATATTACCTATTTTCTCGATTTCGCCTAACATATGTATTGAAGCAGGAATCGATGTAACCTTGTGACCATTAAATTTAATGGCATCCTCAATAGCCTCTACGGTAGCATTCATCTGTTCTGCTCCATGCGGGTCTTTCTTATTTTCTTTTTTATTAATTTGATTCATTTGTGTATACACTAATGCAACGCTATACATATTAATTCCTCCATTGGTATATTCATGCTATATAGTAGTGAATAAAAATAAGAGATGAAATTAAGCATACATAATATTTGCTAGTTTAAATGATAAGAATGTTTTAGTTTATCCATATCCCTATATGGATAAACTGGGCAAATAAAATAAAGCCATGGAGATTCATAGCTTTATCAAATATAGTCGATAAGCTCTTATACTATCAATCTCCCTCCTACGCTTACGAGGTTAGCTGACGGATTCGGACTGAAGAGTAGCCCTACTTCATAA
>CAZAYQ010000074.1:0-1343 GCA_964489345.1 uncultured Clostridia bacterium
TCGGATATCTTATCCGCTGAAGGAATAAGGCTGTATTTAAATGAAGAGTTTAAAAATATTTCAATTGCTCTTTATAAAACAATCGGGTCCACAAACACGGAAGCCAAGCTTTTAGCCGTTAAAAATGCCAGACACGGAACAACAATTATTGCAGAGGAACAAACTGAAGGAAGAGGCAGGTTTGGAAGAAGCTTTTTCTCCCCTGCTGATTCAGGAATTTATATGAGTATTATTTTAAGACCTGAATTAAATATAGAAAATTCAGTCCTGGTAACAACAGCAGCAGCTGTGGCAGTATGCAAGGCTGTTGAGAAATTTACAAATGCTTCTGTACGGATTAAATGGGTAAATGATATATTTATTGATGACAAAAAAGTGTGCGGTATACTTACGGAGGCAGTGACCAACTTTGAAAGCGGCATGATGGACAGCATTGTGGTTGGAATAGGCCTAAATGTAAAAACAAAGAATGAAGATTTTCCTTTGGAGTTACAGGATAGAGCAGGCTCAGTACTTGATGATGAACATTATTCCATAAGAAATCAGCTGGCAGCAGAAATTATTAATAATGTGCTGAATATTGCCGGGAATTTAAAAGATAAAAGTTTCATGCAAGAATACAAGGACCGGTCCATGATATTGGGAGAGCGTATCTTATACAAAAAGGACAATGACTGGCAAGAAGGCTGTGCCTTAGATATTGATAATTATGGGGGATTGATTGTTTATACATCAGACGGACAAAAACTAACCTTGAATTCAGGAGAAGTTTCAATTAAAAAGAAATAATGATATAATGTAAAAAGATTTTTTCTGGAAAACATAAGATAAAGTATCAGTAAAAAAGGAATAAAGACAGTTATGAACAAGGAACAAGCATTCAGTGTAAGAGATATAACACAAATAGGAATTTTTACCGCATTGACGGCAGTAGGTGCATTTATAAGCATTCCCATAGGTCCCGTGCCTATAACCCTTCAATCATTTTTCGTACTCTTGTCAGGAATTATATTAGGCTCAAAAAAAGCTATGTTTTCTCAAATAACATATTTGCTCCTTGGGCTTATAGGTTTTCCGATTTTCTCAGGATTTTCCGGAGGACTGCAGCATATATTTAAACCAAGCTTTGGTTTTATTATTGGTTATATCGCAGCAGCCTATGTTGTGGGTAAGTTGACAGAAGAAAAAACTGTCACACAATATCTCTGGGCGGCAGTTTTAATAGGAATTTTGATTATTTACACCTTCGGTCTTCCTTATATGTACTATATATTAAATATAATGCTTAACAATAATTTCAGTATTGTTGAAATTCTCCAATTAGGTATGTTTGCATTCATACC
>CAZAYQ010000074.1:1443-7810 GCA_964489345.1 uncultured Clostridia bacterium
ACAATAATTTCAGTATTGTTGAAATTCTCCAATTAGGTATGTTTGCATTCATACCGGGAGATGTCTTAAAAGCTGTAATCATAATATTTACAGCTAACAGACTTAAAAACATTGTAGGGAATATAAACTGAAGGTATCCTTCGGTCCATTTAGCTGTATATTAGGGTTTTTAAGCTTTGATTTGCTCAAAATTTCAATTAATGTGTGGATGTATTGAGGAAAAAAGGAAGATACAGGGTCAAATATGCTCGAAATTTCAATCAATATGTCGATAATTGAGATCATATACAGCGAAAAACACACATTAATTGAAATTTTGAGCATTTAATTATATATTGTTCGAAACCGGCATTTATAACTGATGCCGCCCCTTGTCATTTATAGTTTTGCTCTTAGTTTTACTCCCGTGTAGTAAAGAGGGTCTCTTGGTGTTGAATATGGAGGGGCATAAGCCAGGTCAAGGTGCATTAAGTCTTCAGCCTTGCCGTTTAAGGTAATTAAAGCTGCAAAAACGTCCAGTCTCCTGTCAACTCCTTCAAATCCAATCATCTGTGCCCCTAACAGCCGGCCTGTTTCCTTTTCGGCAACAGACTTAATTATAATAGGTCTGCCTCCCATATATTCGGGTTTATTTGCTCTTTTGTCAGTTACAGCAACAGCATCGAATCCTGATTTTATTGCTTCTTCTTCTGAAAAGCCTGTCATTCCAACTGTAAGATCAAAAACCCTGTATATGGCAGTACCCAGTATTCCTGTGAATTCTTCATTTATTCCCGTAATATTGCTCCCTGCAATTGTACCGGTTTTATTTGCAGTAGACCCTAAAGGCCTGTAAATAGGAGTCCCGTTTATAGAAGAGTACATTTCTATACAATCACCGCAGCTGAATACATCCTCAATACTGGTTCTCATCTGTTTATCAACCTTTATAGCACCTGTTGCCCCAATTTCAACTCCCATATTTTTTGCAAGGGCGGTATTTGGCTTAGCACCAGTGGCAAGAAGTACCAAATCAGCCTTTATTATGGTCCCGTCACCTAAAACAACACCTTGGTCATTAATTTCCACAGTCTTTGTATTTGTGTAAACCTTAACTCCTTTTTCCCTTAAATGATTTTCAATATATAGGGACAAATCATTGCCAATTCCCTTTGAAATTTTTGACCTGGCAACAATCGTAACATCCAGTCCCAAAAATTTGAAGCTTTCGCACATTTCAAGACCAATAAATCCGCTCCCGATAATTACAGCTGAGCCTGGTTTATTCTTTTCAATAAAACTTTTTATTTGAATCATATCATTTACATTTCTCAATATAAATACATTATCCCTGTCAGCCCCCTTCAAGTCAGGCTTAACAGACACAGCTCCGGTTGCAATTATAAGCTTGTCATACCAATCCATAATTTCACCTGATTCATTCTTTACAATTAATGTCTTGTCTTCCGGATTTACAGACTTTACCTCATGGCCGGTATAGATATCAATATTGTGCTTTTCTTTAAAAAAACCTGCATCCCTCGGGACGACGCTTGAAAAGCTTTCTGCTTCATTGCTTATATAATAAGGCATACCACAGCCTGCGTAGGAAATATATTGGTCTTTTTCGTAAATGATTATTTCCGCTTCCTTATGGTTTCTTCTAATTTCGGTAGCAGCGGAAGTTCCTGCCGCCACAGCACCGATTATAACAATACGCATAATCCCTCCGATAATTTTATATTGTGAAAATTTATGTCATTGATTATGACAAGGCCCTGTCTCCTTGTCACAACAACCCTGCTTCCCTGTTATATAAATTTCTGTCAATAACAAAAAGAACCGTCCCTAAAACAAAAAGAACCGTCCCTAAAATCATTAGGGTTCGAAACCGGCGTTTACAACCAGCACCGGACATGGTGCTTCAGATATTACCTTCTGGGTAACCGAGCCCACAAAAAATCTTTTCACTTTTGAAAAACCCCTGTTGCTCATAACAATAATATCAATATTGTCATTTTTGGCTGTTTCTACTATTTTAGCATAGGGCTCTCCCAATAAAACTTCTTTTTCTACCCTTATGCCGCTGAAATCCAGCTTGGATACTATTGCATCCAGCAGTCTTTGTGCATTTTCTTTAATTTTCTTTTCCAGCATTTTTTCCAGATCTTCACTTTCTGAAATTATGGAACCATCAACACCTTTCCATGCATTCTCATGCCTTCTATATTCAGAATCCCTTGCAGTTACAACAGAAATCAATTTTATTGAGAAACCATATTCCCTTGCCAGCTCCAAAGCCTTTTTTACTGCACTGATTGAAGCATTTGAGCCGTCAACCGGCACTAAAAGTTTCATAAAAAATCCCTCCTTTATGTTCTATTTATTATATATCCACAATCAGAAAGAATTAAACACCCTATACAATATTTATTTTGTCTGTAATTATTTCTTTTTCCCTAAATAATGAGAACATATTTCATATGTATCTTGGGCAATAATTTTTTCTTCATTTGCATTAACTACAATAACCTTGACTTTCGATGAATCTTTGCTGATTATACCTGCAGTGTTCCCGTTCTTATATGTATCCAGCTCAAGACCCATGTATTCCAATCCTTTGCACACTTTTTCCCTTATGTATGGGGCATTCTGACCTACTCCCCCTGAAAACACAAGTATATCAATGCCTTCCATAATGGCACTGTAAGCACCCACATACTTTTTAAACCTGTGACATACGGCATCAATAGTAAGTTTTGCTCTTTCATTTCCACTTTCCGATGCTTGGTAAATTTCACGCATATCATTGCTTATACCGGAAAGACCTTTCCAGCCGCTTTTTTTATTTATTAATTCATCTGCTTCTTCAATTGTTAAATTTTCCTTCTTCATTAAATACAAAATAGCAGCGGTATCAATATCTCCAGCTCTTGTAGACTGTATCAGTCCTTCGTGAGGAGTGAAGCCTGTGCTCACTTCAACTGATTTTCCGTATTTTAAGGCATTGGCCGTTGTTCCGCTTCCAAGCATTAAATTCACTATTTTATAATTTTTATGAGACTCATTTAGTATTTTATCAACTTCTTCCGCCATGCTTCTGAATGCAATACCATGAAAGCCGTATCTCCTGATTCGGTATTTTTCATAATAATCATAAGGAATACCATAGATGTATGCAGAACTTGGCAGAGACATATGGAATCCATTATCAAACACTGCCGCCTGAGGCACCTTGGGAAGGAGCTTCCTGCATGCATAAATTCCCGCCAGATGGTTGGGGTTGTGAAGGGGTGCCAAATCCTTTATGCTTTCTATGTAATCTATAATATTATCATCAATCAGGACGGAAATATTCTGCTTATCCCCACCCTGGACAACCCTGTGACCGATTGCATCGATGTCTTTTGCTTCAATCAGATTGCTATTAAAAAGAGTATTAATTATTAAATTAATTCCTTCTTCGTGGTTTAAAACAGGCTGAATTATTTTCTCCCTGGCTAAGGAAAATTTAAATTCTGCATCTTCATATCCTATTCTTTCCACACTGCCCTGTATAATTACTTTATAAGCCGGCATTTCTGCTATCTGAAATTTAATTGATGAGCTGCCGCAGTTTAATATCAAAATATTCATGTTCCCTCCTGATCAAACGAAAATGTAAGAGTTTTTGTGACGCAGCTTATTCAATTATACATCATATGAAAAAAACTATCAATTACTGCAAATAAAAAATGTGTCCGGTTTTTAAGACACACTTTCTACCCCATCTCCTTGATTTAAAGAACGAAAAGAACCGTCCCCAAAACGAAAAGAACCGTCCCCAAAAGTTATTTCGGTATGTGAATGGCCTTGTTGTGAACAGCATGGGCTGCTTCGTGGAGTGCTTCCGCCACTGTAGGGTGGGCGTGAATGGTTGATGTTATTTCATCTATGGTTGCTTCCAGCCTCAGGGCAAGGGCTCCTTCGACAATAAGTTCTGTTGCACTTGGTCCTGATATGTGCAGTCCTAATACTTCTCCGGTAGCATTGTCGGTTACATACTTTACCAATCCCTGCTGCTCGTCTTCAATCATTGCCTTTCCATTTATACTCATGGGGAATAAGCCTACTCTTACATCATAACCTTTTTCTCTTGCCTGGTCTTCGGTGAGCCCCACACCTGCAAGTTCAGGTTTCGTATATACACAGTATGGTATTGTATTGAAATCAATATTGGATTTCATGCCCATTATTGATTCAACTGCAAGAATTCCTTCCGATGAAGCTGCATGAGCCAGCATAACTCCTCCCGCAGCATCCCCTATAGCATATATGTTTGGAACATTGGTCTGCATGTTTTTATTAACAGCCACTGCACCTCTGTTTGTTACAATATCTGCATTTTCCAGTGCCAAGTTATCTGTTGCCGGCTTTCTTCCTATTGCCAAAAGTACCTTCTCGGCACTGAATGTCCGGTCCTTACCGGCAGATTCCGTATTTACTGCCAGCCCTTCCTCTGATTTTGAAATTGAAACAACCTTTGTATCTGTATGAATTTCTACACCGGAGTTTTCGAATTTAAATATTAATGTGGAAACAATGTCTTTGTCCATATTTGCTATAATATTTGGCAGCATTTCTATTATTGTAACCTTGCATCCCGCTGCAGAGAATACTTCTGCAAATTCTGACCCGATTACCCCCCCTCCAATAATAACCATGGACTTTGGAATTTCCCTAAGGTTCAATACTTCATCACTGGTTATTACTCCGGGAAGGTCTACTCCCGGTATGGGAATTACAATAGGTTTTGAACCGGATGCAATTATTGCATAATCAAAATCTACTATTGTTTCAGAGCCGTCCGGTTCTTTGACTTTTATTTGATTTTTGTTTAAAAAGCTTCCTTCCCCATTTATTTTCCTGACATTATTGTTTGCTAAGAGCATTTCCACACCCTTAACCTGCTTGTCAACAACTTCTGTTTTTCTTCTTTGCACCTGATCCCAGTCTAATTCCGTACCTGCAACCTTTATACCTATATCTTCAAAGTTTTTAGCAGCCTGGTAGGCTCCTGTGCTGTGAAGCAGGACTTTCGTGGGTATACATCCTTTATTGAGGCATGTTCCTCCCAGCTTTTCTTTTTCAATTAATGTTACTTCCGCATTCAGCTGTGCTGCCCTTATGGCGGCTGTATAACCGCCGGGACCGCCGCCTATGATTGCTATCTTCATGAAATCCTCCTTTGCGGCATCGTCCTACAGTAAAAGCAGTCCGGGCTTTTCAATGTATTCTTTAAGCTTTGCTAAAAATTCTGCTGCAAGAGCCCCGTCAACCACTCTGTGATCCGCCGTAAGACTTAAATTCATCATTGGTTTAACAAAAACCTCATCATTAACAACTACCGGTTCTTTATTTATTGCATTTACCCCTAAGATTGCAACCTCCGGCTGATTAATGATAGGGGTGAATGATTCAATTCCAAACATTCCTAAATTACTTATTGTAAATGTCCCTCCGCTTAGTTCATCCGGAATTAAGCTGTTGGTTTTTGCCCTTTCTCCAAGGTCTCTGATTTCTTTGGATATATCTTTTAAGCCCTTTGCATTGGAATATCTTACTACAGGAACCAAAAGCCCTTCAGGAAGTGCAACAGCAACACCCATGTTCACATAATTTCTTGTTATTATTTCCTCGCCGTCAAGACTAGAGTTGAGCAGAGGGTATTTAAGCAACACCTGTGATACTATTTTTACAAGAATATCTGTATAAGATACCTTGAATGTATCTTTCAGTTCATCTCTAAGCACTTTCATGCCTGTGGTATCTACTTTAATGTTAAATGATACTGATGGTGATGTTTGAACACTGTCAAGCATTCTTTCCGCAATAATCCTTCTCATGTTGGTCATTGGCCGGCGATATTCCTGCGGATCCGCATATTTTGCCAAATTTTCATCCAGTTTGTATTTAAGGACATCTGCCTTCATTATCCTTGTGTCTTTTTCAATACCGCCTGTGTCAACTCCCAATTGTTCAGCAACAAGAGCTGCAGCAGGAGATATTTTTCTTTTAGGCGTCTCGGCAAATTTCCTGATATCTTCTTCTGTTATGGCTCCCCCCGGTCCTGTTCCCGGCACCAGATTGTAATCAACATTCAGCTCTTCGGCTGTTTTCCTTGCCCTCGGCGAAATTTTTGCCCTTTCTCCCGGCCTTCTCACCGGTGCAGGTGCTGCTTCCTCTTTAGAACCTGCTTCTTTTGGAGCTTCTGCTTTTTCTGACCCTCCTGCTGCTGCTTCTTTTAGAAGATCTGAAATATCCTCATCTGCAGTTCCTATAATTGCAACAGGCACAAGGATATTTACGGTTTCCTTGTCAACAAGTATTTTTCTTAAAACACCGGATG
>CAZAYQ010000075.1:0-7565 GCA_964489345.1 uncultured Clostridia bacterium
GCATGGTAAATAAAAAAGATGCCATTGAGATAATTTTATATGCCGAAGAAAATGAAATTGCCATTTGGTTAGATGGCGGCTGGGGAGTTGATGCTCTATTAGGGGAAGAAACAAGGATCCACAACGATATTGATTTATTTGTAGAAGAAAGAAACAGCAAAGAGTTTATTGAAATATTGAAAGAAAAAGGCTTTGCTGAAGTTATTGAAGCATATACCACTACAAATCACACGGTTTGGAAGGACGCTCAAGATAGGATAATCGATCTTCATGTATTTGAATTCAACGAAAAAGGATACCTTGTTTTTGAAGGTGAAACGTATCCACCAAACGTGTTTAGTGGCATTGGTAAAATAGGTGATAAAGTTGTAAAGTGTATAGATGCTGAAAATCAAGTTTTATTTCACTTGGGATATGAGCATGATGAAAATGATATGCATGATGTAAAACTATTGTGCGAGAGATTTGATATTCCTGTTCCGAGTGAATACAAGTAACTGACAAATTCCAATTTCTTTATGAATAGTGTAATAAATTAGAATTTGGAGGAGGAATAGGTATGGCTCGTTCTATTAGAGATTCCCTTTCGTGATTTGGAATTGAACTGTTGGTAGGTTTCCTATAACTACTGGCGGCAAATTATATGTTTATTGTATAAAGCGTGGTTTATCGATATATTCAATAAAGTAAGGCACCCTATTTTGTAATTTTCGCAGGGCGCCTCGCTCGTTTTTGATCTTATTCTTGCTTTCTTCTTAAATTGGACTAATATTTTCCTACATATTCCCAAGCAGTTGAAATACCCGGATCACCCGGAATCCAACCGGCGGGAACACCTAATCCCGTTGAACGGTTATATTGCAGGGCTTGAATAAGCCGGATTACTTCATCAACATTTCTGCCAACTGATTGGCCGCTAACAAGCCAGCTTTGAATTCTGCCTTCGGGGTCGATGATAAAAGTGGCCCGATAAGCGGCTCCTGTTTCCTCGTTTAGAACTCCATATCGCCTTGTAACTTCATGTGTCCTGTCAGAAAGCAAGGGGTAATTGATTGTTCGCCCGCTAGGCGAGGTTTCCATGAAGATTTTGTGCGAATAAACACTATCGGTGCTAATAGCTAAGGGTTGTGTATTGATTAACTCCCAGGTATACTTTCTTGCAGCAACTGCTGCTAATTCTGTTGGTCAGACAAAGGTAAAATCTGCATTATAGAAGAATAGGGCAACCCATTTTCCCAAATATTGATCTAAATTTACTTCAATCAATTCATCAAGATAAACCCCTTGCAGGGTAAAATCAGGTGCAGGGTCTCCTATGTTGAAATAATCACATATTTTGAACCACTGTTCTTGCATGGGGCTTATGGGGCTATATGGGAAACAATCGCAATAATTGCCGGTATTTTTCGTTGGTTTTAGGCTATAATTTTGAGCACCATAATATAAATTAAATTTATTCAAAATGTACCATCCTTTCATAAATAGTTATATAATATTATAGTATTCCACATAAGCAGGGATGACACACATTAGCTGCTGAGTAGTTAGTAATAGTCAACATAGTGCGAGAGATTGATTCTGTAGAGTGCCCCGTGAATATCAGAAAAGGCATATGGGCAAAGATGTCATCCTGAAAACCCCCTTAGTATGCATAAATGACGGTGAAGAAGTGTCAAAATCCTTGTAAACTTATGTAAATACGTTTATAATAGTCAATGACACCGTCTAACTTTCTATAAATTAATAAAAATAAAAAAGGAGTAAGAATATTGAAGTTAATTTCATGGAATATTGATTCATTAAATGCAGCATTGACAGGCGATTCAGCACGGGCCTTATTATCTCAAGATGTATTAAATACGATTATACAATATAATGCAGAAGTTATTGCCATACAGGAAACAAAGCTATCAGGTGATGGTCCTGCTAAAAAACATTTTGAAGTTTTGAGGGATAAGTTTCCGGACTATGAAATTGTCTGGAACTCTTCCGTAGAACCGGCCCGTAAAGGTTATGCCGGCACCATGTTTCTATATAAGAAGGATTTAATGCCAACCGTAACTATTCCGGCAATCGGGGCGCCTAGTACCATGGATTCAGAAGGCCGTATCATCACATTAGAATTTGATGATTTTTATTTAACCCAGGTTTATACTCCCAATGCAGGGGACAATCTAAATCGTTTAGAAGAACGTCAAATTTGGGATGAGAAATATGCTGATTATCTGTCAGGTCTGGATAAGGACAAGCCGGTCATTGTAACAGGAGATTTTAACGTAGCTCATGAAGAAATAGACCTGGCACATCCCGACAATAACCGTCGTTCAGCCGGTTTTACTGATGAGGAACGCCAAGGTTTTACTAATTTATTGGCAAGGGGTTTTACAGATACCTTTCGTTATCTTCATGGGGATGTAGCAGGTATTTATTCTTGGTGGGCCCAGCGTGTCAAAACAAGCAAAATTAATAATTCCGGCTGGAGAATTGATTATTGGCTGGTAAGTGACCGCATTGCTGATAAGGTTATTAAGTCTGAAATGATTGATTCAGGCCCAAGACAAGACCATACCCCGTTGTTGCTTGAGATTGATTTGTAAAATACAACAATTACAAAAGCCTATTCCCTCGAATTGAAAGATTTAAGGGAATTTTTGCATAACTTTTTATATTGAAGAGAAACAATAAATATAGTATAATTTATCATATATAGTATAATCTTGCAATCCGAAATAAGGAAAAATTACAGAGAGCTGGATAAAAGTCCCCAAGAGAAGGGAGGTTTACCATGATAAGAGTGTTGATAGTTGAAGATGACCCCATGGCACAAAAATTACTGGAAAATTTCATAGAAAAAAGCGAGAGGTATAAGCTGGCAGGCTCCATAACCAGTGCCGGATTTGCAGAAACCTATTGTCTTAAATACCCTGTGGATTTGATATTGATGGATGTATGTACAGCTTTAGGTGTAAGCGGTTTAGATACTGCAGCAAAAATCAAAAAAATCAAACCCCATATTAAAATAATTATTATCACCAGCCAGCCTGAGTGTGACTTTATCAATCGTGCCAAGGACGGAGGGGTAGACAGCTTCTGGTACAAAACTTCTGATGAAGAAGAGATTATAGAATTAATTGACCGGACGATGGCGGGTGAGTCTATCTACCCTGATTCTACCCCCAAACTCCAAATTGGCTATGCCTGGTCTACGGAATTCACACCGAGACAATTAGAAGTGCTCAGGGAGCTTACCAGCGGAGATACCAATGCGGAAATCGGCAAACGTCTTGGCATAGCATCTAATACAGTTCGTGACTACATCCAGCAAATGCTTGATATGACAGGACTCCAAAACCGTACCAGTCTTGCGGTAGCAGCCGATAAAAGCGGCCTTGTAAACAGGAACTTCTAAAAACAACATAATAAGATATTATTTAACCCTATGGAAATCCATAGGGCTGTTTTTTTGAAAATAAATTTGCCTACCCCCTACATTTGTAGGGTGTGCTTTATAAAGGAAACCATTAAGATAAATGTATATTAGAAATATGTTATCCACAGTAAGGGGGTGATGCTGCTTGAGAACCATTGTCATAAGTATGCAAAACGGTTTGTTAGCCGGCGCCATTGTAAAATACCTGATGGAAAGGGGGGAACTGATACCGGAGCGAGTCTTAAACCATAGCAAAAAAGACGAGCCCTATACTACCTGCCAAGCATTAAATGCAGATGTACTTTTAATGGACATCTCACGATTGCCAAATTTTACATTAAATCAACGTTTAGAAACTGCAAACAAAATCAGAAAAACATTGACAAACTGTAAAATTGCTCTACTATGTGATGAGCAGGCGGATCCTGATATTGCTGAAAAGGTAAAGGAGGCCAAGATGGTGGGTCTCATTGACGGATTTTTTCACTCTTCAGTTACGGGAGAGTATATATCAGCTGCACTGGATGCACTCTAGACACAATTATCCGGAAAAAACTGTCAGCACAACAACTATCCAGGGAGGTCTATGGTGAAGATTCCAGGCGTTTTTATGGAATTTTATAATATTTGACACAAATAAGCCTTCTTTTAATATAATAAATAAAACTATAAATCCTGATGCAAAGGTTAATGGGATTATATGGATTTATTAAATAAAAGGAGGCATATATGAATCGTTTACCTGAGTCAGAACTGGTACTTATACCGGGCGGCACTTTAATTACCAATACGCCGGAGGAAGGGCGGGCACTGGCAATGTTAATTGCAAGGCATACCATTCACAACATTCAGCCGGATTTGGATGTTCTCCAATGCGGACGAAGAATGTACAGCGTTAATCCTGACAGCCTGATTGCAGCAAGTCAGGTAGTTGCAACAGAATTTCAAACAATAGCTGTTGCGAACAACTACTGGAGACAAAATTACTATTACAGGTAGAATATATAAATAATGATGAGTGTGTAAAAAAATGCAATGTTCACATGGGAAGTTTTGTTTAAAAAATCTCTTTTATGACATACTAATATAAAATACAATAAAGGAGATTCAGCATGACTGATAAACATAAAAAATCAAATGATAAATACAATATCCGGTGGGATATAAATTCCCTAAATGCAAGCTCATCAACAGAATTAACGGGATTAATTCCATCAGGGCCGGATTCGGATGATGAATTAGAATCCTATAATGAGATTCTAACATACAGACCCGAAAACACAGTTGCTAAAGACAATGAAAAGAATATGAACCGGACATTGCATGCAAGGAAAACAACAACGGATTTTAAAAACAAAAAAGATTGATTCAAACACGCTATTCCCTTGAATATAAAATTTAAGGGATTTTTTCATAGGAGGTGTATAAGAACTGCTTATAATTTTAGGCTTATAATTTTATTATATTTGCGTTGAGACTTGTAAACAATTGATATATAATAGATTAATCAATGATTCAATAATGTAAGAAGCTTATATAAGAAGCTTATATAAGAAGCTTATAATAGAGTATAAACAGGGGAGGGACTTATGGGCAAAGGTGCAAAAAAAATAACAGAGCAAAAAACTAATGTAATGAGGCTGCTGGAACAGGAAAAAATACCTTACCGCCACCATTGTTATGCAGATACAGGGGCAGTCAGCGGTCTTGATGTGGCAGCTGTACTGGGTCAGGATATAGACCGTGTGTTTAAAACACTTGTTGCTGTAGGCAGGTCCGGCGAACATTATGTTTTTGTGGTTCCTGTAAGCCGGGAACTGGATTTGCGCAAAGCAGCAAAATCAGTAAAAGAGAAGTCTGTGGAGATGATTAAAGCAAAAGACTTATTAGCCCTTACCGGTTATATTCACGGCGGATGTTCACCCATAGGCATGAAAAAAAGATTTATTACAGTAGTAGATGAAAGTGCTAAAGTGAAAGATACAATTTTTGTAAGTGCCGGAAAGATTGGATATCAGATTGAAATAATTCCGGATCACTTAAGACGGATTATTAGCTTTGATTTTGCCGACATAACAGAATAAAAAATATAGGAGTTGTTAAAGTGGAAAAGGTTTATCATTATACAATAACAGACCAAGAAATAATGGAGAATGTTTTTAAGGATGAAAAGATTCTTATGAATCATGTTATTATTCCGCCGGGCAAAGTGTTTCCAAAGCATCCAACTGATGCAACAGTATATGCCCTGATAATTCGGGGAGAGCTTAGCACAGCAGTTGAAAATAGCGGGCCTAAAACCTTTAATCCAGGTCAGCTGGTCAATATTCCCAAGGGCCTTATTACTGAATTAGGCAATAGGGGGGATGTACCATTGGAATTATTTGTTGTTAAATATGAATATGACTAAAAGATATGAAAAATATCTATATTATGATTTATGAGGTGATTTACGAAACTAACTGTTTTAATGGATGATAATACCTATATTGACAATTATTATTTCAGGGAACCTATTGAATATTTTTTGGAAAATTAAACAAATTATTTCCTCCTTAATTTTCATGATGATACTCTGATTGAATAATAAATAATAATATTGTTAAACTAACAATAGTTATTTATAGGAGGAAAATTATGAATAAGATTCCAAGAGAAAGAAAAGAAGCGACATTGGGAATTTCACTTATCCCTGTGCTCGTTATAATAGTTGTATTGGCTGTAGCCATTATAATTTATGAACAGGATCCGCATATTCCTATTTTAGTAGGTGCAGCTGCAGGAGCATTTCTAGCAGTTTTTAATCTGGGTTATACCTGGGATGAAATCGAAAAAGGCATTATTGAATCAATAGGCAGCGTCATGCAGGCAATTTTAATACTTGCCGTAATCGGTATGCTGATTGGTACATGGATAGCAGGGGGTGTTGTACCTACAATAATCTACTATGGATTGCAGATATTATCACCGGCATATTTCTTAATAACAGCCTTGTTATTGTGCAGTATAGTTGCCATTGCTACCGGCAGTTCATGGACTACAGCAGGGACAGTCGGTGTAGCCCTTATCGGTATAGCACAGGGGCTTGGGATTTCACCTGCACTGGCGGCAGGCTGCATAGTATCAGGAGCATATTTCGGTGACAAGATGTCTCCTTTGTCAGATACAACAAACCTGGCACCTGCAATGGCAGGGTCCACACTCTTTGACCACATAAGACACATGATATACACAACGTCCCTATCCTATGGGATTGCAGCATTTATATATATAGCATTAGGGCTCCGCTACAGAGGCAGGGCATTGGATGCAGCAGAAATTCAAGCCATATTGACAGGAATTGAAAGTATATATTACATTAATCCACTATTCATATTAGTTCCGGTTATTACAATTGCTGCTGTTGCCATGAAGGTACCGGCAATTCCGGGACTCCTTATAGGAGTTTTGCTTGGGGCAGTATGCATGATATTCCAGGGTGCAGATTTAGGTGCTATGCTGGATGTTATAAACTATGGAACAGAAGCTGCTTCAGGTCATGAAATGGTTGATGATTTATTATCCGGCGGCGGCATGCAAAGTATGATGTGGACAATATCACTGATTATGTGTGCTCTTACATTCGGGGGGGTTCTTGAAGTAACAGGCATGATGTCTGCTATAGCAAACAAAATGCTGTCCTTTGCAAAAGATACAGGCTCTTTGATTTTAGTTACAGTATTATCCTGCCTTTTTGTTAATGTTTTATGTGCAGACCAATACTTAGGTATTGCACTGCCGGGAAAAATGTTTAAGGATGCTTATGCTGAAAGAGGGTTAGCTCCAAGAAACTTGTCGCGTGTTCTTGAGGATTCAGGTACGGTTACTTCAGCACTTGTTCCCTGGAATACATGCGGTGCAACAATGGCATCATTCTTGGGAGTAGCAACATTTACATATACCCCCTTTGCATTCTTCAACATTTTAAGTCCCATAGTATCAGTTCTTTACGGTTACACAGGATTTTCAATCATGACAATTGAAGAAGACCCCTCTTCTTCTTACTACAAACACAAAATGAAATTAAAGAAATCAAAAAGAGAACTGGAAGAGTATACAGCAAATTATCAGGCTAAACATTAGTGGTAAATAATAA
>CAZAYQ010000076.1:0-7556 GCA_964489345.1 uncultured Clostridia bacterium
AAAAACAAAAGTGCAGCAATAAATACTATAATCGCAACTATCGAAATTATTCTTTTCATTAACATCCCCCCATATATGTACTATTTATATTTTATTCTGTCTGTACTTTTTTATGCTTAATATAAAAGCTTTGTTTCACAAATTATACAATAAAGTAATTGACAGGTATGCTTGTCTTTAAGTATAATTTAATATATGAAGGGAGTTGAAAATATGACATGCAACTGTAGTGAATTTCAAAAATCAACAGCACAGCTGCAATTGTTGAACAAAAGCATATTGGATATTGTAACAAAGCTTGATGAACAGACATCCATGCTTAACAGGGCTGTTTTCAAGTCTGCTACCCATTGCGGCTGCATTGAAATACATGCAACTAAGCAGATATATTCACCTCATAAATCTTTGGAAGAAAATCAGAAAGAACTGGATACTCACATTGAAGGTGAATTATGCCCTAAATGCCGGGATAAAATTGAAGAGGAAATGGGTGAATTGCTGTTCTATCTGGCATCCATGTGCCAAGCCTTAGACCTTAACCTGGCAGATGTTATGGCGAAAAAATATGAGCACCTGAAAACTTTGGGTTTATATAATCTCTTGTAATAACAAAATCAGCTTGAATTATAAATAAAATGAGCTTATGCTAAAAACTTTTTTATCAGTTTATAAAGTAGAAAAATAATTATTATAAATCCTAATACAAGGGGTACAAAGAATAAGGCATATCCTGCCTTTTTATCTATCTCACCTTCTATCTTATCCATAAATGTGACTTTTTCTTTACTGTAAAGGGTGAACTGTAAATCATCCTCAGGCAGGGTTTCCAGATATGCATTGTAGATAGTGCCCTCTTTTGTTAATTCTATGCTGCTGTCAACAATATAGGGTGCTTCTTCCGGAGGAATAATCTTTATATTTAAATTTTTAAAATCATTCCAGTTTTTTGCAGGGTTTAAAATATAATCATAGGTATGGAGAGGGTCTTTAGTATTTCTCCTGTCCATGGTTCCCAAGCTTTTGTAGCTTACGGACACTGTTTTATCAGAGTTTTTTGGAAATTGAACAGTGTAAACCAATGTTATCATTCTTTTTATGCTGCCGTGAGTCAATACATCATCTAAAGGGCAGAATCCTAAATTATATGTAAAATATTCATCCATAACCTTTGCAAATACATTGTAAAGTTGAATGTCAGAAATATTGGCGAAGCTCATATAAGGATTATTATTTATATAATCAAGCAAATAAGTTTTCACGCCAATTTCTTTTTCAGTAACTTCATATATAAAGTCCTCTGTTTTATCTGTAAGTCCTCCGTCAGTATATCCGGATATACTGAAATCTGCATCTTCACCAAGTACATAAATGTGCAGGATTTCCGTATCCCGGCACCAGGCTGTTAATCTTGTTGTTTTTCCTTCATTTCGAGAAAATCCGCTGAATTCTCCTGCAAGTATATTAGTTTTTTCATAGTCAAAATCTAGATCAACTGCAATTCTTATATCATTATCCGTCTTGATTTCAATGGAATACAGTCTGCCCCTTTCATCTTGAGAAAAGTTTTCAGCCTTGTATATATCATGGCTTATAGTTTCGATGATTTTTCCAAACTCAAAATAATTTGCCTTTTTAGTGTCGGGGGTCATTGTTTCGACTGTTTCTCCCAAATAGATTTCATAGTCTAACTCTTCATTATCTGCTCTTATTGTAATACTATCTTCTGAAAGACCACCTATTCTTTCAATAAAAGGGAAAGCCATCTGTACTGACAGCTCATCGTTTGTAGGATTGACCATCTCATATTCTGCAGTAACCATGCATTCGTATGAATCCATGTATCTATCAGTACTGTCTGAAAAATCAAAAATAAGCTTTTCGTTTTTTACTTCAATGGGAGAATTCTTGTCAACTGTCATTATTTCTGAAGACGGATACTCAGCCATATATACAGGACCTGAATTTGCATAGGCTGTCAATGCAAATGAAAAAGCCAAAGCCAGGGACAAAATTATCATAATCATTCTTTTCACAATATCACCTCATCATTAGCTTAGACGTAAATCCCAAAAAAATGTTCCAAAGTGTATCTGCTTTATGTCATTATAGCATGAATTCTCCTATAGAACTATGTGGACAAAGCTGAAATTTCGAGAAATATTTTTTGGACAGACGTAACACTTTGTACAATTTTGAATATAGTAATAATGAGCTTGACTCAAAAATTTAAAATGAATAAGGTGTTATAATGTGTTGTAGAAATAGATGCAGATGCAGAGACAGAGAAGAAGTAGCAGGAATTCAGGAAATTGCCCTCAGAGGTCCGGGTTGTATAAGCGGAACAGGCCGCTGCGAAGGTGTTTTAGGAACAGGCGGCAGGTGCAGATGTGAAGAAGTATTAGGTATCATCTGTGATCAGGTTTTAGGTGACAGAGGCAGAGTATGCTGCGGTAATGTTTTGGGAACAGGCGGCAGGGAATTTCGATGCGGGAACGCGGATGTAATGGGAATAGGCAGCAGGAATTTTCACTGCAGCAACAGACGAGTGATGGGAGCAGGCCAAGAGCAGCGCTGCGGTCAAGTGTTAGGCAGCGGCGGCGGATTTCAATGCAATGATATTTCAGGTGCCGGCAGAAGGCTCTGCAGATGCAAGCCCTCCTGCTGGGACTTGAAAACACCCACAACCGTTCCAAGATAAATCTAAAATTGGGGGCATTTCCCTTCCTCTTTGGGGTGCCTCCATCATTTTATTTTTGTAATTTTTTACAGTTTATTTTTTACGCTCATAGTTAATACTAATAATGGGCTTCATTTTATGAAAGGAGCAAGAGTATGAGCAAAAATAAATTGGTAGTTCCCGAGGCACAGCAGGCTATAAATGATTTGAAGATGGAAATAGCCAGGGAATTAGGGATGCCGCATATAAAAGGCACCACATCCGATATGTATCCTGCTATAGTCAATGGTCTCAGCATAAGAGAAATGGTACGCAGGGGCGAACAGATGTTAGTAGATAAAGATACTCCATCTGATACAAATATTTACTAAAAAACGCCTCTGTTTGAGGCGTTTTAATTTTAAAATCAGCTTAGGGCATACCCAATATCGAATAAATTAAATCTTTTGCTGCCAAATAATCCACCATATAAAATGACAGGCTGTTTCTGGTTTGGGGATAACCCGGCAGAGTGTGAAAGTTGATATTTTCAGCAGATAATCCTATGCTTCCCACAGCCAGGGATGTTGCCTCCGCCAAGGAAAAATCGGTATCAACATGGGGGTATACTTCTTTTACAACTGCAGGCAATCTGAAAGTCAAAGCTTTTTTAATTGCTGCTTTTACAAAGCCCTGCTGGGCTTCAATACGTCCTATATCACCATCTGTATATCCGGAATAACCTGCATAATTTGTTTTCCTGAACCTTAGAAACTCCATGGCTCTGTCGCCTTTTATAATCTGTTTTCCCGGTCCTATGTTTATATCAAGGGGAGGATCTGCATAGGGGTCCGTATATCTCATATGAAAAGGCACGTCCACTTCTACCCCGCCTATAACATCTACTGCAGCCCTTACACCGTCATATTCAATCGTAACATATTTATCTATTTTAAGACCTGTAATATGTAAGATTATTTCCGATAATCCTTCAATTCCCTTAACTGTATAAACAGAATTTATTTTGTTGTTGCCGCTGTTAACAAACCCGTCTCTGTCCACGTATGTATCTCTTGGGATGGAAATAACATCTCCTGTTTTATTTTTTGCATCATAAGAAACAACCATAATGGTATCAGACCTGGTATTTTCCAAGCCAAGCACAAGCACATTTATTCTTTTATCCTTGTCATTGCTTAATATTTTAAATATATCGGTTGCATCGGCACTTCCGCCGTTTTGGCCATTAAGCCAAAATAATCCGCCTATAATTATCAATGAAAAACAAATAAGCGAAACAGAAAATATTTTTAAAAAGTGTTTCAAAACAACTTCCTCCAAGTATATGTATCAAAATATATGATACCACAAAAAATTAAATTGTAAAGATTTTAAAATCTTAATTTTTCATTAAAAGCTTTCTCAAAATCCATAATTGTCAGATCGCTTTCCAAAAATCTTGCATATGTATACAATACATCCGACAGTCTGTTTACAAACTTCAAAAGTGTATCGCTTACTTCTTCCTTAGCTTTTAAGCTTATAATTCTTCTTTCAGCCCTGCGGCAGATTGTTCTTGCCACATGAAGAGCAGCTGAAGCTTCTGATGAGCCCGGCACAATAAACTTATCAACACCCCTGATTCTTGGCAGATAGTCATCGATTATGTTTTCCAAAGCTACAATATCTTCATCATTAACCTTGTAGATATATTTTCCTTCTTCAAGAGTAGCTAATTCTCCTGCAACAAAAAATAACCGCATTTGAATTTTCTTCAAATCATTCATAATATTTTCATCATTTATAAATTTTGAAGCAAATCCTATGTAAGAATTTAATTCATCAACAGTTCCATAAGATTCAACTCTTAATGAATCCTTGTCAACCCTGGTTCCGTCATATAAAGATGTCTGCCCCTTGTCCCCTGTCTTGGTATAAATTTTCATTGAATTCCTCCTAATGTTTTTTACTGATTTCATCAGAAATTCTTCCGAATTCCTCCAAAGTAAGCTTCTCTCCTCTTACAGCCGGATCTATGCCTGCATAAAGCAAGGCGCCCTTTATCAAATCCTTTGACAAATTCAAATTATTGCTCAATCCGTTTAAAATAGTTTTTCTTCTTTGCCCGAAGGATGCTTTGATAACCGCAAAAAGCATATTTTCATCCAAAACTTCAATTCTGGGCTTGGAAAGAATTTTAAACTCCACAAGGGCAGAATCAACCTTAGGTCTGGGCATAAATACGGTATTTGGAACTATCATTTTTATATCTGTATCTGCCCTGTAGCGGACTGCAAGAGTTATTGCCCCGTAATCCCGGCTGCCGGCTTTTGCATTAAGTCTTTGAGCAACTTCTTTTTGTACCATTACTACAATCTTTGAAATCTTATATTTCCCCTCTAATATTTTCATTATGATTGGACTTGTTATGTAGTAAGGAAGATTTGCAGCCACTTTCACATCAAGGCCTTCAAACTCTTCCTCTATAAGGGTGTTTACATCCACCCTTAAAAAGTCCTCATAAATGATTTTCAGGTTTGGATAATTAAGTGTACCCCTGTGAACCTCTTTTAAGCTTTTATCAATTTCTATGGCGATAACTTTCCTTGCTTTTTTGCACAATTCCTGGGTAAGGGTGCCAAAGCCGGGTCCTATTTCCAGGACGCCTGAATTTTCATCCAGCTCAGCAATTTCTGCAATCTTTTTAATTATATTGCCGTCAATAAGGAAATTTTGTCCCAGACTCTTGCTGAACTTAAATCCATACCTGTCAAGTATATCCATTATTACTTTAGGTGAATACAGTTTTATTTCATCCATTGATATCCTCGATTGTTTTATCAATTGCATTTTCCAATTCTTCTCTTGTTATGCCGAAGGAATTAAGCCTCTTTAAGAATTGTTTGGCGCTGCAGTATCCTATGCCTAATTCGTCTCCTATTAAGCTTCTTCTTTTAGCAGCATAATCATTTCCCTCTAAGCCGTAGCTGACCATGTCGTTTTTGGTGAACTCCTGCCTGTTCTCTGCAACTTGAGCTCTGGCGTTTTTCAACGCTTCTATTATTGCTTCCTTTGATGCATTTTCAACCCCTATGTCTCCGTCCTTATACGCCTTGTCCCTGGCTATGAATGCATGCTTGCAGTTTTCAATTTCCGAAGCAAGAATATTTCTTATTTTCTTTCCCGGGTAGTCCGGGTCTGTCAATATTATTATTCCCTTGTTTTTAGATGCCTTTTTAATAATATTAATTATTCCTTCATTTATGCCTAACCCATTGGTTGAAATTACCTGGGCGTCAACTGCCTTCTTCACTGCTGAAATATCAGCCTTTCCTTCAACCACAATTATTTCCTTAATCAATTTCTGCTCCTTGTATAATTGTTTCCGGCCTGCTCATATTCAATAAAGATCTGATTTTAGTAACCATCAGGTCAACAGCTACCAAATTGTTGCCCCCTTCGGTCACTATAATGTCAGCATATTTCTTGCTGGGCTCTATAAACTGTTCGTGAGCAGGTCTTACAGTGTTTATGTACTGGTTGATAACAGAATCCAGACTCCTTTTTCTTTCATTCATGTCTCTTATAATTCTTCTTAAAATCCTTATATCCGCATCCGTATCAACATAAATTTTTATATCCAGAAGCTCTCTTATTCTTTCTTCATAAAATACCAGAAGCCCTTCCACAATTATAATTTCCTTGGGCTCAACAATAATTGTTTCCTCTTTCCTGTTATGTATTTTGTAGTCATAAATAGGCTTTTTAATTGATTTTCCTTTTTTCAATTCCTTAATATGGTCTACAAACAGGTCCGTATCAAATGCAAATGGATGGTCGTAATTTGTTTTGCACCTTTGTTCATAGGTTATTGAGCTTTGGTCCTTGTAATAGGAATCATGCTCCATAATTGTTACACTTTTTTCGGGAACCTCTGAACAAATCCTGTTTACTATTGTTGTTTTGCCTGAACCGGTTCCTCCTGACACCCCTATAAAAATCGGTTTCTTCATAATATTCTCTCCAAATATATTATTAATAACAATATACAACATTTTGCCCAATTTTACCATAGAAAAATGAAGGAGTCAGGAAAAAACATCCTGGCATACAAAATGAAAATTGCTGTAATATTCACAGCAATTTTCATCAATATTGATATTATTCTAAAATATAAACTTTCACCTGTCTTATGCCAAAATTCATTACATCGTTGCTATCTTCCATGAATAGGTCTATCCTGTAGCCTTTTATTGCAGAGCCGGTGTCAAGGGCTGTTGCAAAACCATAGTCAGGACTGCCGTCTGTTGAAGCTATATAAAGCTTTGTACCAAGAGCTATTACATCAGGGTCCACGGCAACTGTACCAGGCTTTGCTTTTGTACCGGATGCCGTTATACCGTATTCCGGATGGTCAGGATATTTTCCGCAGCTTTCATAAGATAAATCATAAGCTGTAGCAGCCATATCCATTTGGCTGCTGAATCTGAAAGCTCCCCTTGAGACCCGGGTTTCTTCTGCCCTTAACCCATGATCATCCACGCCTTCCTCATAATGGTACATTAATTCTTTTAATTTAAGCCTTGCTTTTATATCCCTCGTATTTATTTCAAATACTTCTGCTTCTGTGAAAGTTTCTTCAGCTTTCAAATTTCCGGCAAAGATTTCTGTGAATGCATAAGTCTTAATCCTGCCTTCAATGATACCATAAGTTATAATTAAGCTCATTAGAGCTGTTAAAATCAAAATCAGGTATGTTTTCTTTTTTTTCATATTACCACCAACCTTTCCTTGAATTGACCGGGAAGTTTTGTCAAAGTTATAAAAAATATTTTTATATTGCATAAGTATAAACTTAAGCAATATTGGCAATCCCATTTTTAAAAACCCATATTTTTTG
>CAZAYQ010000077.1:0-7516 GCA_964489345.1 uncultured Clostridia bacterium
CCTCCCTTCTATTTGATTATACCTAAAATTACAAAAATTTCAATTACTTCTTTGCAAAAATCTAAGGGCGGCAGGCTGTGCTTTGCACAGCCTGCCGCCCTGAAAAACATAAGATACTATTTGCTAAATTATTAAATCTTCATCCAATATTTTCCCAAGAGCAACAAAATTTGTGTCTCCTATTAAGTAGAGCTTGCTGATTTTCTTATCCTTAATTTCTGTTTGAATAAATAATTCTCCCCCGGGTGCAGCTATTTTTATTTCTTTCCCTTTCAAATATCCTTTAAGTATCAAGGCAGCTGCCGTAGACCCGGCCCCTGTACCACATGCAAGGGTGAAGTCCTCCACTCCTCTTTCGTATGTTTTTACCAGGGCAGTGCTATCGTCCAACAGTTCAAAGAAATTTACATTGGCACCTTTTTTAAAACCCTCATAATTTCTTATATTTCTTCCCAATGAAAGTATTTCTTTTTCATGGGTATTTCTTAAGTTTGGATATTTTACTACTGCATGAGGAATTCCCGGTTTTCCTAATTCTATATAGGAGCATTCATATTTTATGCCGCCTATTTCAATATCCCTGTCAAGGATTATTACTTCCGGATTATTTAGTTGGACTTTAACTTGTCTGCCTTCTAAAATTTCTGCATAAACAAGTCCCGCTCCTGTTTCAAAATTCATTTTTCTGCCGGCAATATTATTTATATAGGCGTACCGGGCAATACATCTTGCCCCGTTTCCGCACATTTCGCCCATGCTGCCGTCAGAATTGTAAAAAACCATTTTAAAATCTGCATCATTGTCAGCATATTCCACTGACATAAATCCATCTGCTCCTAAGGATTCTTTTCTTTGACACACTCTTTTTGCGATTGCAGGTATCTTTTCAAGTGTAATATTTAACTTCATATTATTTATAATAATAAAGTCATTACCTGTACCCTGCATTTTTGTAAATTCCATCTTTCACCTCGATTAGATCAAAGATTCCGGAACAAGTTCATTTTCAATCATATGCTCATAGCTCTGCCTTTTTACAATTAATTCAGACTTGCCATCCTTGACCAAAACCATTGCAGGAATTGGATTTTTATTATAATTGTTTGCCATGGCATAATTGTACGCTCCCGTTGAGAAAACCGCAAATATGTCACCTCTTTTAAGATTTGGGACATGGGCATTTTTAATGAGAATATCTCCGGATTCACAGCACTTTCCGCTTATGGTTACCACTTCCGTCCTTGCTTCTTCTGCCCTGTTGGCAGTTAAGCCCTCGTATTTTGCCTGATAGAGGGCAGGTCTGATGTTGTCTGTCATCCCGCCGTCTACGGACACATATTTTCTGATACCTTTTATATCTTTTATGCTTCCTACCGTATAAAGGGTAATTCCCGCTTCTCCCACTACACTTCTGCCGGGCTCAATTACAACTTCCGGCCTCCTAATATTTAGTTTCCTTGAAAATTTCTCAATTTTCTCCATCATGGGGTCAAGAAAATATTCATAGGGCTTCTTATCATCTTCTTCCGTGTATCTGATTCCAAAACCTCCCCCTACATTTAATTCAGGGGTAACAAAATTAAATTTATCAAAAGTATCTTTAATTAGTTTTAATAAAGTATCCAATGCTTTAATATGCGACTCGTTATTGTGAAGCTGTGAGCCTACATGAAAATGAAATCCCATGAAGTTTACATATGATGATTTAATTGCTTGCTCCACTGCAGGAATTATTACTTCATTATCCAAGGGAATACCAAACTTTGAATCTTTTTTACCGGTGACTATATAGTCATGGGAATCACTTCTGATTCCGGGAGTGATTCTGTAAAGTATATTTACTCTCTTGTTTTTTTCCTTGCATATTTCTTCTATTAAGCTGAGTTCATCCAAACCATCAACTATTATTCTGCCTATCTTGTAATCAACAGCTAATTCCAATTCTTCAACAGATTTATTGTTGCCGTTGAATTCAATTCTTTCGGAAGGAAAGTTTGCCTTCATTGCAGTATATAATTCTCCCCCTGAAACAACATCCAGGCAAAGACCTTCCCTTTCAATAATTTTGCACATGGAAAGGGTTAAAAATGCTTTGGAAGCATATGCCGCTCGAGTTCTTTCGTACCTGTTTAAAAATGTTTCTCTGATTTCTCTACATTTTTCAACTATTGCTGTTTCACTCATAACATAGAGGGGTGTTCCGTATTCCTTAGCTAATTCAACGGTATCACATCCATCAAAATATAGCCTGTTATTTTTAACTTCTGTTATCACTTAATCACTCCTAAAATTTTTGTCTTAATCTATTTCTTTTATAGCATATTATTTTTTAATTAACAATTAATTATATTTTAAGCTTGTGATTTAAAATGTTAGTAACCTTCTATCAATTGATATAAACCTATGACCTTGTAAATTAATTGTTCTTACTCAAAAAACTTAAGTATGGAATTAAGAAATATCTTCATGCCTATGGAAATAGAGCCTTCATCTGCTGCAAATTTATTGCTGTGGATAGGATGAATATATCCTTTTTCTTCATTTCTTATTCCTAAGCTGAAGAAACATGATTTTTTAGCAGCTGCAAAATAAGAGAAGTCTTCTGTTCCTAAGTAGGGCTCTTCCATAACTATGATATTATTTTCGCCAATGGATTCAATTGCAGCTTCTTTTACCAAATCAACCATGGAGTCATCATTTATTAAGGGACCATAGCTTTCGACTATATTGACTTCAGCTTTTCCCCCATATGATTTTGCTATATTTTCACAAACTTCCATAAGTCTTTTTTGAAAAAGCTTTCTTGTTTCCACATCAAGGGTTCTTGAAATGCCGGTCATTTTAGCAGTTTCCGGAATTATATTGCCGCTTGTTCCTGCATGTATGCTGCCAATGGTAAATACAGCCGAATTCCAAGGGGCTATGTTTCTGCTCACTAAAGTTTGGAGTGCCATTACAATGTTTGAGCTTATTACAATAGGGTCGATTCCGTTATGGGGGTAGGCACCATGAGTTTGAACCCCTAATACATTAATTGCAATCATGTCTGATGCGGCATACATCTTTCCATATTTTATACCGATTTTACCTGCTTCGATATCAGAGCTCACATGAAGTCCCAGAACCGCATCTACGTCAGGATTTTCCAAGCAACCCTCTTTTATCATTCTTTCAGCTCCACCTATTGTTTCTTCGGCAGGCTGAAAAAACAGCTTCACCGAGCCCTTGAGGTCTTTTTCCATTGATTTAAGAAGTTTTCCAAGTCCTAGTAAAATTGCTGTATGTATATCATGGCCGCAGGCATGCATAACATTTTCATTAAGTGATTTAAAGTCAACATTGCTTTCTTCCTTGATGGGAAGTGCATCAATATCAGCCCTTATCCCTATGACCTTAGCGGTGGTCCTTCCTTTTATCAATGCTGCAACACCGGTGTCAGCAACAGCTTTCTCGTATTCAATACCATATTTATCTAAAAATGTGCAGATTGTATTCATGGTATTGAATTCATTCTGGCCAAGCTCGGGATTTTGATGGAGATATCTCCTTATTTCAATTATTTCATCAATAGTAGCTTCCAGTAAATTATCTATATTCAACTATATTACCTCCTAATTATTATTGAAGGTTACAGCCCAATTGCAACAGCAGCGGAAACAATTGCAACCTGAGCTATAAACATAATTCCAAACAAAGGAAGGAAGAATTTCCACCACTTTTCCATGGGAATCTTTGATAATCCGCATACAATTGCAATACTTGCAGTTGGAAACAAGAGGTCTGCAAAGGAGCTTCCGAATTGGAATGATAAACATACAACCTCTCTTGAAACCCCTAACAAGTCCCCGATGGGAGCCATTATTGGAATTGTTGTAGCTGCCTGCCCTGAGCCTGATGGAATGAAGAAGTTTATTATTGTATGCATAACCAGCATTCCGTTTGCTGCTACTATTTCCGGAAGTCCATCCAGCCAAGTGGTCATGAAATGAATTATTGTATCAACTATTTTTCCTTCCTGCATTACAATAAGTATAGCTCTGGCAAAGCCCGTTACTAAAGCCCCGAAAGTAACACTTGCACAGCCAACTATAAACTGGCCTGCAATTTTATCTGCATTCCAGCCGTCTATGATTGCAGAAATAATTCCCATCAACAGGAATACTCCCGTTAATTGAATAGTTCCCCAACCCTGTGTTACCGAGCCCCAAATAATCAATAAAAGTGAAAGCACAACTAAAATTAAAATCAGTCTTTGCTTTTTGCTGATTTCATATTTGAGCAATTCCTCTTTATCTAAAGAAAAGGCTGTTTCTTCCCCAATCATATAACTCTTTAAAGGATCCTTTTTAATTCTTGCTCCATAACGAAATATCCATGCTATTGCTATAGCACAGAAAATTATAAAGGATATTATTCTTATTCCCATGTTGGAGTAGAGTGGAACCCCTGCAATTGCCTGTGCAACTACAACATTGTATGGATTCATGGTGCCTCCGGCAAATCCCATAAAGGCTCCCAAGGCAACAATTGATGCACCCCATATGGCATCATATCCCAAAGCTACACCGAGACCCACGAACAAGGGATAGAAGCCGTTAAATTCATTGAGCATACCGAATAAAGAGCCGCATAATGCAAAAATCAGAAAAATAATAATAACTAATATCTTCTCTTTACCATAAAACTTCCTTAAAAGGGTACCTAATAAAGCGTTAAAGGCTCCTGTCTGGATAACAAGATGAAAGGCTCCGTTAACCAGGAAAATTAACATTACTATTTCTGAAGCTGCTATTGCACCCTTGTGAAAAGAGCCTGCAAAACCCATAATCCCTATAGGTTTAGCCTCTGACCTGTCAATGGTCTGATAAGAACCGGGAACGACTAAATTTCTCATGGTGCCGTTAACATCCACACTTTCATATTCAAAGGTTCCGGGGGGTATAATCCATGTTAGGATTGACATGATGATTACAATAAAAAATATAATTACATAGGTATGTGGTACTTTCATTTTAGAAATTTTTTCTTTATTCATTCTATCCTCCTATTATATTTTATTTGTTTATTCTTTGCTTTACAAGGTCATTCATCTCTTATCCTTGTTTAATACCCAATTCACCTCCTAATAGGATAATTATGTGCCTCCTGAATACTTTATGCCTATGGAGGCCCATCTCAAACGTTTTCGTGTCTTTAAATTATTTAATTGCAATTTTTATACCAACCCTCCGTCTCTTTAAAGACATAGGAATTTGTTTAAACTTCAATGCCCATTATAGTATTGATAAAAAATTTATATTCCTTTTTTCCGCAATTTCGGACTGAATTGTATTATTTAATCAAACTCTTGTATACAAACAGTAAAAAAACAAAAATTCCGGAAACAAGGAATGTTTTCCGAAATTTAGGACTGGCTTAGTCTAAATTATATTTTTTGATTTTTTCATAAAAGTTTGTTTTTCCAATTTTCAATAATTCCATAGCTGTTTTTTTGTCACCCTTGCTTAATTGGAGGGCCTTTTTTATGACATCTTTCTCCATTTCAGCCAATATATCTTTTAATGGTTTAATATCATTATCCATATTTTTCTTTATATTCTGATTTGATGTTGATATGTGTTTGGAGAAAATTGTGTTTCCCTCTGTTATATTAACTGCTCTTTCAAGAATATTTTCAAGCTCTCTTATATTGCCGGGATAATCATAAGATGTCAGAAGGTTTATAGCTTCTCCCGAAATTCTCTTTTCATCACATCCAATCCTTGTACATATTTTGGGAAGAAGGGCTTTAATCAAGGAATATACATCCTGTTTCCTGTTTCTTAAGGGTGGTATCCATATGGGGAAAACATTTATTCTATAATATAAGTCCTCTCTGAAATTTCCCTTCTGTACCTCTTCTTCAAGATTTTTGTTTGTTGCCACGATTATTCTTGCTTTTAAATTAATAATATCCTTTCCGCCTACTTTATAAAAGCTTTTATCCTGTAGAACATGAAGGAGCTTTACTTGGAGAAAGGGGGAAATCTCACCTATTTCATCCAAGAGCAGGGTTCCTCCCTGGGCAAGTTCAAAAAGCCCTGTTTTTCCTTCGTTTTTAGCTCCCGTAAAGGCACCTTTTTCGTAGCCGAACAACTCGCTTTCCAAAAGGGTTTCAGGTATTGAAGCACAGTTAACTGCTATGAAGGGATTGCCTTTATTTTTGCTGTTATCATGTATGGCTTTTGCTAATATACTTTTCCCCGTTCCGCTTTCACCTAAAATCAATACCGTTGAATTCGAGTTTGAGACCTTTAATGCAAGTTTTTTTACGCTGACTATTTCCTTGCTCTCCCCTATAAAATCAGGAAATAATATTTTCATTGTTTCTTCATCGCTTAATTTTCTTTCGATTTCATATAAATTCCGAAGGGCCTCATATCTTTCTTTGATTATCTTTTCAAATTCAGAAATGTCATTAATTTTTAATACTGCACCCAGTCTTTCATGTCCTATATTGATGGGATATAATGAACAAATCATGGGTTTTCCGTTTATTTCCCTGTATTGCTCAATGTAGGAAAAATCCAGTCCTGCGGCTGTATTATGAAATTCCATAATAGTTGTGTTGTCCTTATGTATTTCAAAAATATTCTTTCCTATTACATCGAATAATTCCGAGTCCCTGCCTTTAGATCGAAATGTTTTTCCTGCTAATATATCATAAATACTTTCATTTCTTGTTGTATAACCTTTGGATTGATAAAATTTCATTTTTTTTGACTTTCCATCTATAATAACAATATGTCCTATGCATTTTATATAATCCATGGTATATACTTCATCATTTATTGCAATATTTACAATTCTAAGTAAAAAATCAATGCAGGAGTTTATTTGTATGTTGGAATATGTGCAGGTTAGCTCTAATTTATCCTCATGGTTGTTTCGTTTACTAATAATATATTCGGGTTTTGAATTTTTTTCATTATTTTTACCAACAGCAATAATTGCATCACCCATGTTTATATTGCTGTCTTTGATTCCGATTACCGCTAAATTTTCCGGAATTAATCCACCATCGTCCTCGCCTATGGAGCTGTCAGCAATAATTACTATATCACCGTCTTCAATTCTCCCGGAATCATGACTGGATTCATATTTGTTGATAATACCAAATATTTCTTTGGCCTTATTGTTATAAATCTGAATAATGCCTTTATTATCAATAAATATAAATCCATCAGACATAATATCCGTAAATTGTTTTGTATAACCGTCCAATTTAAACATACATCCTCCGTTAAAAAGATCCTTAATTAAGTTTATATCAAAGTCTTTTGTCAAAATCAATGTTTTTTCTAAATAATCTTACATTATCTTTAATATTGCCCGCATATAAAGTAAAAAACCCTGTGGGTGACAGGGCTTTTTACTTTATGTTTCTATTATGTTAAATTTCTTTTCACAATCTGATGGACCACAAATGTTGCCACATGGTTGGCATAGCTTCCCGTACCAAATCCTGCATCATATC
>CAZAYQ010000078.1:0-7167 GCA_964489345.1 uncultured Clostridia bacterium
TCCTGACTCTTTTTGTATTGGTTTTTACATTCATGCCTTCTTGAACTTGAAGTACGCAGGTAGCTGGGAGATTTCTCATGGGAACGCCTTTTATATCAACTTCTGCAACACACAATCTGCATGCAGCTACTTCATTTATGTCCTTTAGATAGCAAAGTGTCGGTATATCTATACCTGCTTCCTTAGCTGCCAAAAGAACCGTATAATCCGCCGGTACACTGACATTTATTCCATTTATAGTTAAATTTACTTTATCCATAATACACCTCTTTCTACTTCCTGATAATTGCATGGAAGTTACAAGCATCCATACAAGCACCGCACTTAATACACTTATCCTGATCAATAATGTGCATTTCTCTTACCTTGCCCTCAATTGCTCCTGTAGGACATATTCTTGCACACTTGGTACATCCTTTACAATCCATGGTAATGATATATTTCAAAAGAGACTGGCAAACACCTGCAGGGCATCTCTTTTCAAGTACATGGGCTTCATATTCATCCCTGAAATACCTTAATGTTGATAATACCGGGTTTGGTGCTGTCTGTCCCAAGCCGCAGAGGGAAGTTTCCTTAATATTTATTGCCAGTTTTTCCAGCTTATCAAGATCTTCCATGGTTCCTTTTCCTTCAGCGATTTTGTTTAAAATTTCAAGCATTCTTTTTGTGCCTTCCCTGCAGGGTGTGCACTTACCGCAGGATTCATCTACTGTAAAATCAAGGAAGAATCTTGCAATATCCACCATACAGTTATCTTCGTCCATTACAATCATACCGCCGGATCCCATCATAGAGCCTGCAGCAGTAAGGCTGTCATAATCTATCGGGGTATCCAGGTGAACTTTTGTAAGGCATCCCCCTGATGGTCCTCCTGTCTGAACTGCTTTAAATTCTTTACCGTTAGGGCATCCTCCGCCTATATCATAAATAACTTCTCTCAAAGTTGTACCCATGGGCACTTCAACAAGTCCGGTATTATTAATCTTTCCGCCTAATGCAAATACTTTTGTACCAGGTGATTTTTCAGTACCGAAAGATTTGAACCATTCAGGACCCTTGATTATTATTTGAGGGATATTTGCCAATGTTTCCACATTATTTATAACTGTAGGTTTCCCCCACAAGCCTTTATTTGCAGGAAATGGAGGTTTGTTTCTGGACATTCCCCTCTTGCCTTCCAATGACTGCAGCAAAGCTGTTTCTTCTCCGCAGACAAATGCTCCTGCTCCCAGCCTTATTTCCACATCAAAGTTAAAGCCGGAATCAAATAAATTTTCTCCTAAAAGGCCTAGTTCCTTAGCCTGCTTTATTGCAATTTTCAATCTGTGAACTGCTATGGGGTATTCTGCTCTTACATATATATATCCTTTTGTGGCTCCAATTGCATAACCTGCTATTGCCATAGCCTCCAAAACTGCATGAGGGTCACCTTCAAGAACGCTTCTGTCCATGAAAGCTCCCGGGTCACCTTCGTCAGCATTGCATATTACATATTTTTGGTCAGCCTTGTTTGGTGCTGCAAAGCTCCATTTCAATCCTGTTGAAAAACCTGCCCCCCCTCTTCCTTTTAATCCTGAGTCCTTGACCAGCTTAATAACTTCATCAGGGGTCATTTCCGTAAGAACCTTGCCAAGTGCCAAATATCCGTCCCTTGCTATATATTCGTTGATGTTCTCGGGATTTATAAGACCACAGTTGCGAAGGGCAACCCTCTTTTGTTTTTTATAAAAATCTACTTCGCTTAAAGCTTTTAATTTTTCTTCCTTTGCACTTTCATCATATAAGTATTTTCTGACTATTCTTCCTTTCAATAAATGCTCTTCTACTATTTCATCAACTCTGTCAACAGTCATTCGTGCATAAAATGAGCCTTCAGGATATATGATTACAACCGGTCCTTCTTCACAAAGACCAAAGCAGCCGGTAGCTATAACCTGTACTTCGTTGTCTAAATTAACTTCTTTTATTTTTTCTATAAATCTTTCCTTAATATGGGCCGAATTTGATGAAGAGCAGCCTGTCCCTCGGCAAACCAACACATGAGATCTGAAAATCTTCATAACTATCCTCTCTTTCTACTGTTAATTTTCTGAACCTATTGTGTATTCAACTACAACTCTGTTATTAACCAAATGTTCGGATACAATTCTTTTTGCTTTTTCAGAGTCAACATGAATGTAGGTTACCTTTTCCTTATCGGGAAGATAAATTTCTACTATTGGCTCATAGGTGCACATTCCTATGCAGCCGGTCTGCACAACCGAAACATTGTTTAAATTTCTATTTGTAACTTCTTCAACAAATGTGGCCAGAACAGGTCTAGCTCCTGCAGATATCCCGCAGGTTGCCATGCCCACTACTACACGAATATCCTTGCCGGTATTTCTCATTTCAACATTCTTAACTGCTTCATCTCTTAACTTTTTTAATTCTTCCAATGACTTCATAATGTCCCTCCTACTTATATTTTGCCAGTATTTCAGGTATCTTTTTCGGTTCTAATTTTCCGTATACATCCTGGTCTATCATTATAACAGGAGCAAGACCGCAGCAGCCCAGGCATCTGGTAGCTTCAAGAGTAAATAAATTATCAGGTGTAGTCTGACCAACCTTAACATTCAGCTCCTTTGATAACTTATCCATAATAAGTTGAGAGCTTTTTACATAGCATGCCGTGCCCAAACATACTCCAATTTTGTGCTTCCCCTTAGGTTCAATGGCAAATTGTGTATAAAACGTAGCCACTCCATACACTTCAGCCAATGGAACATCTAATTCAGAAGAAATATACTTCTGAACTTCTATGGGCAAGTATCCGAAAATATCCTGAGCTACGTGCAGAACCTGCATTAAAGATCCATCCACATCTTTAACTGAATCAATGTACTCTTTAAGCTCAACAAAATGCTTTTCATTTGCCTTTACATCCAGTACTTTTGTCAAAATAATAACCTCCTCATTGCATTATCTTATTTGGAAATATTATATATTTTCGTTAATAAATTGTCAATAAATTTAAGAAATATTACTTAAACGTATGCAAATATTAAAAGTTGCTTGCTTTTGTTAATAAAAACATCCCTTTATCTATGCCTTTATTACTATGTTTAACTATATGTTTAAAAAATTTATAAAATACATATTCATAAAAAATAAAAAAGACCTTTTAGTTCAATTAATAACGAAATTATTGTTTTATTGGAAAGGGTTGGAAAACCTATTGATAATTGGATGATTGGATAGATTGTAGTGTATAAAATAGAGGATGTGTAAATAGATATTGCGGTGCACCGAGGCATGCGCAGGGGGATGCATCAAATTTGTTTGCTCGTGAACTCGCACAAATTTGGCATCCTGTGCGGTTGACCTACCGCTATTTTTCAGAAAAAAGACTCTGAAAAATAGGGTTAGGGCATACCTAATCTTCTATTTCCAATAATTCCAGTATTCTGTTCAAGTCATCGCTTCCTGTGTATTCTATTTCGATTTTTCCTTTGTTTTTATTGTTTTTAATATTAACTCTTGTGGAAAACTTTTCTGTCAGCATTTCCTCCAAATAAACTATGTATTTATCTTTTTCAGCCTTTTTGCGTCCTGGTTTTTTAGAGCTGCGCACCAGCTTTTCTACATCTCTTACGCTTAAATTGTTTTTTATAATTAAATCAGTCATTGACTTTTGTTTTTCTTTATCCAAGCTTAAAACAGCTCTTCCGTGACCGGCAGATATTAAATTTTTTACAATCTTATCTTTTACATAGTCGTCCAAATTATTAAGCCTCATTATATTGGTCACATAAACTCTTGATTTGCCCACTATGTTTGACACCTGCTCCTGGGTTATTCCGTATCTTTCCATAACGAATTCATAAGCCTTTGCCTCATCAATGGGATTTAAATCTTCCCTTTGAATATTTTCAATCAATGCAATTTCAGAAGCATTTCTGTTCTCTATATCTCTTACTATGGAAGGAATTGTTCTAATATTAGCATTTTTACAGGCCCTCCACCTTCTTTCCCCTGCTATTATTGTGTAGACCTCTCCTTCTTTTCTCAAAATTACAGGCTGAATAACACCGTATTTTTTTATGGATTCAGTCAGTTCGTCCAGCTTGTCCTGCTCAAAAATCCTGCGGGGCTGATTTGGATTTGGGGAAATCAAATCAATATCTATTTCATGAATTCTTTCAAAATCTTCCCTTTCTAACTCTTCAGGTATTAATGCCGACAAGCCCTTGCCCAATGCTTTTCTCTTAGCAGCCATATTTACACAATCCTCCTGTTGTTTTTAATTAATTCTTCAGACAATTTTGTATATGCAATGCTTCCTTTTGATTTTTCGTCATAGAGCATTATAGGCTGTCCAAAGCTTGGTGCTTCTGCAAGCCTGATGCTTCTCGGTATTACTGTCCTGTATACCTTATCCTTAAAGTATTTTTTTACTTCTTCCACAACTTGTATTGAAAGATTGGTTCTGCCGTCAAACATATTCAAAAGTACTCCTTCAATTTCAAGTTTTGGATTTAAATTTTTTTTAACGAGCTTAACGGTATCAATAAGCTGTCCTACCCCTTCCAAAGAATAATACTCGCATTGTATGGGTATAAGTACCGTATTGGAAGCAGTCAGGGCATTTAATGACAGAAGTCCCAGGGAAGGCGGACAATCCAGGATTATAAAATCATATATGCTTTCAATTAAATTTATTTTTTCCTTCAATGTTTTTTCCCTGTATTTTGCATTGGCAAGCTCGATTTCCGCACCTGCCAGCTGTATATTTGCAGGAACAAGCTCTAAGTTTTCTATTTCTGTCTTGAAAATGACCTTGTTGATGTCGTAATCTTCAATCAATACATTATAAATTGTATATTCCAGCTTATTCTTATTAAATCCGTATCCGCTGCTTGTGTTGCCTTGAGGATCAATATCAATGCTAAGTATCTTCTTTCCTTTTAAAGCCAATGCTGCACACAGGTTAACATTGGTTGTTGTCTTGCCAACACCGCCTTTTTGATTGAAAATACTTATTACTTTGGTCATATCTCCACCTTCTATATGCTTTTTTTAGGAATTTTCACCTTTATTTCAATGTAATCATCTGATTCATTCTGTTCAAATTTAGCATCAATACCTGTTTTAATTATTTCATTGTAAGCATTCTTTATTGTATTTATATAAACCTTATAGTTAATAAAGTTTCTTACATAACGCTTGTCCTTTTTTTTCTTTTCATTTAGCTCATTGGCAATCGAATCTACAAGCTTCTCGGTTTCACTTACATTTAGGTCCTTTGAAACCACTTTCTCTATAATATTCAGAAGAATTTCCTCATCTGTTATTTTCAGCATAGCCCTTGCATGACGCTCAGTTAAATTCCCTTCCCTTACTTTTTCTTTAACTGACCCGGGATGTTTAAGAATTCTCACTTTGTTTGCAATTGCCGACTGGGACTTGCCCAGCTTTTCAGCTAATTGGGACTGGCTTATCCCGAAATCCTTTATAAGTTTTTCGTAGGCTGCAGCTTCTTCTATAAAATGCAAATCTTCACGCTGCAAATTTTCAATCAAGGACATTGCTGCGGATTCTTCTTCCTTTGCTTCGATAACCACAGCCGGAATAGTATCCATATTTAACAATTTTACAGCCCTATACCGCCTTTCTCCTGCTACGATTTCATAAATATCATCATAAATTTTCCTTACCGTAATAGGCTGTATAATTCCATAATTCTTAATTGACTGACTCAATTCCTCCAATGCCTTTTCATCAAAAATTTTTCTCGGCTGATTCTTATTCGGTATTATTTTGTTAACATCAACATGAACAATATTCATTTCTTCCCCCTTATTTTAACGGATCCTTGCTTGGCTTGCCGGCTTTTCTCGGATACCTGATATTTGTTGCTTCTATCTTCTCTATTATAACAATTTTTCTGATAATATCAGTAGCCGGAATAGAAATTTCTTTAATTTCTTTAATTTTTCCGCCAAGTTTCTTAATTGCGTTGTCGGAATTTGAAATTTCCTGGGAAATATTGTCGCTTTTGTAGGCTGCGAAATATCCTCCAAGCTTTACAAATGGAATGCAGTATTCACTTAAAACATTGAGGGGAGCAACTGCTCTTGAAACACATATATCGAAGCATTCCCTGTAATCTTTATTTTGACCGTAATCTTCGGCTCTTCCGTGAATAAGGTTCACATCCTTTAAATTCAAAGCTTTTGTAACTTCATACAAAAAATCTATCCTTTTTCTTAAACTGTCCAGGAGGGTAATTTTATAATTGCTGTTTACAATTTTAAGAGGCAGTCCCGGAAACCCCCCGCCTGTACCCACATCAATCATAGTTTTGCTTTCATTTATATTGTTTTCATTCAATAAAAGGACACTGTCAATAAAATGCTTAATATATATTTCCTCATCATCTTCTATGGATGTAATATTTATTTTTTCATTCCATTCCTTTAAAAGGTTCCTGTAGGCAAGAAATTTTCTGTCAATGTTTTTATTGTAGGGTAATTTAAGGAGGCTGAAACCCTTTTCCAATGTATTTATCACATTTTCTCCTTTATTTTTTAGTATGGGCCATCAAATATATTAACAAAACATTTATATCTGCAGGTGAAACACCCGAAATTCTGGAAGCCTGGCCTATGGAGTCCGGCCTGATTCTGTTAAGTTTCTGCCTTGCTTCAATTCTGAGACTTCCTACATCATCGTAATCTATATCCTTGGGGATTTTTTTATTTTCAAGCTTTTTAAACTGGTCTACCCTGCTTGTCTGTTTTTGTATGTAACCCTCATATTTTATTACTGTTTCCACATAATCCTTTGTTTCTTTTTTTAGGAGGGGTCTTCCCTCATCCAAAAATAATGTGTTGTCATAATCTAATTCCGGCCTTTTCAACAGCTCATAAAGGGTTGCGGGAATTTTTAAAGAGGCACTTCCCACATTCTCCAAATATTGGTTGATTTCAGACTTAGGGGTTATTTTAGTATTTTTTAATCTTTCTATTTCATCTTCAATCCTTTTTTTCTTGTCTTTATATCTTTTGTATCTTTCTTCTGTGACCAATCCCAGCTCATAGCCTTTTTGCGTAAGTCTTTCATCCGCATTGTCCTGTCTTAAAATAAGCCTGTACTCTGCCCTTGATGTCATCATTCTGT
>CAZAYQ010000079.1:0-7106 GCA_964489345.1 uncultured Clostridia bacterium
ATGGAGTTAAGCAATCAGCAGATGGAGGCAGCTTCCTTTGACAGGGGAAATGCCCTGGTTCTTTCCACTGCAGGCTCAGGCAAGACTACGGTTATTATTGCAAGGGCCGGAAGGCTTTTATATGAAAATAAAGCCGGCAGGAAGATTCTTACCATTACATTTTCAAAAATGGCAGCCAATGACATGAAGGAAAGATTTGCATGCATCGGGCGGGATTATGAAGCAAAAACTGAATTTTCGACTATTCATGCCTTTTCTTATAAAATTGTAAGGAACTTTTACAGGAGAAAGGGCATTAATTTTGGTCTGCTTACAAATAATTATCAGGTCCTATCAGAAATACTAAAAAATCATTATTCAAAGACATACTTTTCCTATGTGAGTGAGGAGGAAATTGAAAACCTGTCCTCTGCAATCGGATATGCAGACAATATGATGATTGCCCCCGGGGAATACAGGGACCACGGCATTGAAATCAAAGGTTTTGACAAGCTCTACAATGATTATAAGATGTACAAGTCCCAAAACAGGCTGATTGATTTTGATGATATGCTGGTTTTATCCCATAAAATATTGTCCGTATCTGCAAATTACAGGGATATGCTTTCAAACAGCTATGAATATGTGCAGATTGATGAAATGCAGGATACATCTAAAATTCAGCATGAAATAATCAAACTTATAAGCCGGGATAATTTGTTTATGGTGGGAGATGACGACCAGGCCATTTATTCATTCAGGGGAAGCTATCCGGATTTTATGCTTAAATTTAAGGATACTTACATTGATGGCAAAATTTTTTACCTGGACAACAATTACCGGTCGGACAAGTATATTGTGGAGGGTGCAAAAAATTTTATAGAGATAAATAAGAACCGCTATAAAAAAGCTATAAAAACAGACAATAATAAGGAAAATGAAATTAATATTATAAAGGTTAAAACAAGAGGCGAACAGGCAAGGCTGATTACTGATGCAGTTAAAGAAGGGGCTGAAGGGACCGGGAACAAGACTGTGGGCATATTATTCAGGTATAATATGTCTGCCGTGATACTGGCAAATTCTTTTTATGAAAATAATATTGGTTTTTATATTAAAGAGGATAAAACAAAGTTTTTCAGCAATGCTGTCCTTTACGACATTCTTGCATTTTTGAATTTGGCTGTAAATCCAAAGGACAAGGATGCATTTGCAAGGATTTATTACAAGAGCTACACTTATTTTACAAAAGCTATGTGCAAGATGGTTCAAGACAGCAGGGAGGATAAGAGTGTTTTTGATATTTTGTCCGGATATATGCACTTTGACTATAATGTTTATGAGAAAATCAAGCAGTTTAAAATTGATATTAATTATATAAATATGCTCAAACCTTATAATGCAATAAGGTTTATAAAATTTGACCTGGAATATATCAATTATTTGGAGAGAATGCAGGAGGAAGGCCGGTACAGCATGTCTAATTCTCTTCACATACTGGAGATTTTGGAGGAAATAGGCTCCTATTGCAGCGATATTAAGGGGTTTTTGAAAAAGCTCGGCAATTTGAAGGATGTGATAAAGAGAGCCTCCGAGAACAGGAATGCAAATATTACACTTGCTTCAATTCACAGTGCCAAGGGCTTGGAATATGACTATGTCTATATGATTGATAACTTGGAGGAGATGAATATTGATAAGGATATCCCTGCAGACAAGTATGAAAAAGAATTAGAGGAGGAGAGGAGAGTATTTTATGTCGGCATGACCCGTGCCAGGGATAAATTGAATATTGTGGTTCCAGGCCAGCCCTCTTTATTTGTCAATGAATTGATTGAAGCAAATAAGAAGTAAAAATAATATGCCACCCCCTACATTTGTAGGGTGTGCTTTTTAAAAGAAGGGTATAAAATAGATTAATACCGGAAAAATTGCTAAATGGCTTTTCTGCTGAAAAGAATGAATAAAATGATAAAATAATTTAAGATGTATGTTTTGCAGTAACAGTATTTATGTAATATTTGTTTTGATTGATGGGGCAGGAAATCAAACAAATATTAATATTGATAAAAATATAGCCGAATATTAAACAATATTAAACAATAATTTGCAACTAGGAAAAAATTGTTGTATTTTGTTTAAATAAAGTATATAATACTGATACTTGTAAGGGAAGATGTCGAGGGGGATATTATGAAGCTTTACATAAGTACGTTAGGCGAATTTGATATTAAGGCTGACGGCCGTTCTATTATAAGGGACTCAACACGAATGTATAAAATATACAGACTTTTTGAGTATTTTTTGACCTTTAGAAATAAAAAGCTGCTGCCTGAAACAATTATCGACAACCTGCTGTCTGACAGCGAATCAGATGATCCTAAAAACATGCTGCGCACACAAATCTTTCGTCTTAGAAAGGTTATCAATTTGCTGGTTCCCAAAAATGAAAACCCGGATAATTACATAAGTCTGAATTTTACAAACGGATACTACTCTCTTGAAATCGGGGAAAACACTGTAATAGATATTGACGAATTTGAAAGTTATATTCAAAAAGGGGACAGGGATAGTGAATATGATATAGACAGCGCCATAAATAATTATCAAAATGCTATCAGTCTCTACAATGGGCTGTATTTGTCGGATAATGCCTATGAAGTTTGGCTGGTGCCTACAAGAAATTACTATCAAAGATTATTCTTGAAAACATTGTTTAAATTTATTGATTTATTGAAGAAAAACGATGAAAATGAAAGAATTGTGGCTCTATGTGAGGAAACATTGCTGATTGAGCCATTTGAAGAAAATATTCATATTGAATTGATGGAGGCACTTTTAATAATCGGACAGCATAAATCAGCATTGAATCATTATGAATATGCTTTAAATATGCTGGAAAAGGAGCTGGACGCAAAGCCGTCTCCAAAATTTATAGACTATATCAATAAAATTCAAAATTATTCTCTTCGAAACAGTGATTTGGATGCTAAGGCTATCAAGAAAAACCTTGAGGAAGAGCCTGCCGATGGGGCTATGTACTGCAGCATTGACTATTTTAAGTTTCTTTTTAATCTGCAGAAAAGAAAATCCCTCAGAAACAATGAAAATGATTATCTTTGTATAATAACGATTAATCGCAGCGGAAATATTTATTATGAGCCGGAGTTAAAGAAAAGCTTGGGAGATGTATTTTTAGTTATTGAAAAATCTCTCAGGAAGGGTGATGTTTTTACATCCTGGAATGAAAACCAGATTTTAATAATTCTTCATGATGTAAAAGAAGAGGGAACAGAAGTTATAAAGGAAAGACTGGTAAATAATTTGAGGGATTACACAAAAATTAACAGGAATGAAATTCAGGTTCTTTTCCAGCCGATTTACATGGAAAATACGAAGCTGTAATTCCATCCTTAGATGGTACAGGGGAGTCAGACCACTTTTGTGGTCATTTTTATTTGGGGACATTTTTTTGAAGAGATGTGTACTCATTTATCAATTCAGATACATTTCCCCGGCAGCCGGAACTTGCCCTAATAAAAAAGTCCTGTCCCACAAAGTCCTGTAATTAAAATGTAATCAAAAAGTAATTGAAATAAAACCGATGAAAAATAGAAATGTAATTGTTATTGTTTATAATAAGAATTAACAATACCGGAAAAAAATATCAATATCAATAGGGAAGTGAGGTGATAAAGTGGAATACCCTTCTAAATTCGACTTTTATTTAAAATTTAAGCCAATATACAATAAAGACGGTAAATTTATTGATTATGTATTGACATATGCCAGTGAAGCTTTCACTGAAGCTGTTAATATCAGCCCTAAGGTGATTTTGGGCAAAAAATTCTCGGAGATATTAGTAGATACGGATATCCTTGGATTTAAGGAATTTTATTCTAATATTATTCCAAATTCTAAAATCAAGCAAGAATTATATGTGGAAGAGCTCCGTAGATGGTACATTATCAGTTCATTTACCGATATGAGCAATTATGAAAACGAGTTGATAATATACTATGTGGATATAACAGACATCAAAAATGAACAGTCCATATTAACTATTGACGATAATATTTATTATCTAAAGGATAGGGAGATTTTGCTGTTTAAGGATAAGTTGACAGGATTATACAATAAAACTTTCTTTGAAGAAGAACTGTCAAGGCTCGATACTGAAAGACAATTGCCGATAAGTCTGATAATGGGGGATATTAACGGACTTAAACTTATTAATGACGCATTTGGACACAGCATGGGGGACAGTGTACTAAAAAAAGCAGCAGGGATAATGACTGATTCATTTAGAGATGAAGACATAATCAGCAGGGTTGGCGGTGATGAATTTGTAATTTTACTTCCGCTGACTATGGAAAAAACTGCTTTGGAAATTGTGGAAAGAGTAAAGAGGAAATTAGAAAACAATCCCCTGGAATATATAAAAATTAGTATTTCTTTTGGAACAGCAACCAAAACATCTGTTGACGAAGATATAAACAAGGTATACAAAAAAGCTGAAGACAGGATGTATTTTAACAAATTGAAGGAAAGCAAGGAAGCAAAGCTTTTAATGATTGAATTTTTGAAGAAGAGGTTGGAAAAAATCACATACGAGACAAAATCTCACTATGACAGGTTAAGAGAACTTACTATGATGATGGCAGAAGCATTGGACCTTTCAGAACCTGAAAAGGAAGAACTGAAGCTTCTCAGTGAATTCCACGATATCGGAAAAATCGGGGTGCCCAGGAATATCCTTCAAAAAGAAGGAAGATTAAACAGGGAAGAATGGGAAGATGTAAAAAGGCACAGTGAAATCGGTTACTATATAGCAAAAGAAATCAAAGATGCATCATCAATAGACGAATTGATTTTAACACATCATGAACGATGGGACGGCAAGGGATATCCGGGTTTGTTAAAGGAAGAAGAGATCCCCTTATCAGCAAGAATATTTGCCCTGGCGGATGCTTATGACATGATGGTTAATGACAGACCATTCCAAACAAGGATGACAAAAAACGCAGCCTTGAAGGAAATTAAAGAACAATCGGGAAGACAGTTCGATCCGGAACTGGCAGAAATATTTGTAAAACTGATGGAAAATGAAAAATTAGTAGTGTAACATTCACAATTCTGAAGACCATTGGTCCGAGGAATATCAGATAGGGTTAAATGTATAATTAGGATAAGCATAATTATAAATAAAATAGTGTTTATCAAGGTGGCAGGATGGAATATAATTCAATAAATGATTTTTATTTAATATTTAAGCCTATGTACAATAAGGACGGGAAATTAGCGGACTATGTTTTGAAATATGTAAGTGATTCTTTTTATGCTGCAGCTGATATAAGTCCCGGTTTAATAGTGGGGAAATGTTTTTCAGAGATTGCAGTAGAAAATTCGGATAAGCTGGGATTTAAAGATTTGTATATTTTTATGAATCCATATTCTAAACTGAAGTATACAACCTATCTAAGCAAGCTTGAGCGCTGGTATCTTATTAATATATTTAATGTCACACAAAATAATAAGAGTGAACTGATTATTTATTATATTGATATTACTAATATCAAGCAGGGAAAGAGGAGCAGGCTTGTTTATTCGGAAAGTTTTCATAGCAAAGTATTTCATATAAAAGACAGGGAAAAGATATTGTACAGGGACAAGCTGACAGGTTTGTACAACAATGTTTTCTTTGAAGAAGAACTTTCGAGATTAGACACGGAAAGGCAGCTGCCTATAAGCATTATTATGGGGGATATTAACGGGTTGAAGCTTATCAATGATGCATTCGGCCATAAGATGGGTGACAGTGTATTACAAAAAGCAGCTGATATAATGACCTCTTCATTCAGAGAAGAAGATATAATATGCAGGGTAGGGGGAGATGAATTTGTAGTTTTGCTGCCGAAAACATCTGAAGAAACTGCATTGGAGATCATTGAAAGAGTTAAATATAAATGTGAATTTAATCCTTTAGATTATATTAATATTAACATAAGTTTAGGAGTAGCAACAAAGGAATCCAAAGATACAGATATAAATGAAGTATTAAAAAAAGCAGAAAATAAAATGTATTTTAAAAAGCTTAAGGAAAGCAAGGAAGCTAAGATGTTAATGATTAAGTCATTAAAATCAAGGCTTGAGAAAATTACATACGAAACAACCTCACATTTCGAGAGACTCAAAGATTTGTGTTTAAAAATGGCAGATGCATTGAAATTATCTGAACGGCAAAAAGAAGAGCTCATACTTCTCAGTGAATTCCATGACATAGGGAAAATAGGAGTTCCGAAAAATATTCTTCAAAAACAAGGCAGTCTGAACGACGAAGAATGGGAAGATATAAAGCGTCACAGTGAAATCGGCTACTACATAGCAAAAGAAATCAAGGATGTATCGTCAATTGACGAACTGATTCTGACCCATCACGAACGATGGGACGGCAAAGGTTACCCGGGTTTGCTCAAAGGGGATGAAATACCTTTCGTTGCAAGGGTCTTTGCAATAGCGGATGCATACGACATCATGGTCACCGGCACACCCTACAAGAGGCCTATAAGTAAAATACAGGCCCTGAATGAAATAAAAGATAAAGCAGGCAGCCAGTTCGACCCAAATATTGCGGAGATATTTATCAAGACAATGGGGGCGGAGGAACAAGTGGTATGATGTCATTCTGAACCACAGGGCAATTGTCATTCCCATATGTCATCCTGAACGAAGTGAAGGATCTAAGCTCTTGTAAAAAAATGTTTAATAACCATTTATTGAGGTATATATAAATTACATTCGTTTTTAGTAGATTAAAAATAGATTTGTTAGAATAAAAACAGAATATTGGCAAACCTGTCGAAAGATAGGGACGCAAAGCTATGAAGTCTAAAGCAAATTTGCTATGACCGTTCAGCTGCAAAATAAATGAAATTTATTTTGCAGCTTTTTTATCGAATACGTGCACTAACCGTGTCATTCCAAGCTGCAGACATTTGTCATTCTGAGGGCTTCAGCCGAAAGAATCTCATTACTTAGTTAGCAACAACTACCTTTTCAAGGGGGCAAAGTTGTTTCTATATAAAAATTATTAATAACAGGAGAAAGAAAGGAGGTGTAATTAAACA
>CAZAYQ010000080.1:0-3465 GCA_964489345.1 uncultured Clostridia bacterium
ACATATATCATCATCCATCTTTCGAAGAGCAACACAGCCTGCCGCCTTACCATCAACTAATGCTAATATTAAAGCCCCGCTGGGAGGTATATATTTTCCCGGCAGTGTATTAAGCTCTGTTTCAAAGTTTTGGAAGTCTAAGTTTACTCCCAATGATTGTGAATATTCGATAAAAAGCTGCTTGATTTCTTCTATCGCATCTCCGGTGTGTTGGGCTTTTATTTGTTTAAATTCAATAAAATTATCCATTTAATTTAACCAGCCTATCTGATTTTGCAACATTCTCAACTAATTTAATTGTCCCTGCCCTTATATCAATTTTATCAAGCAAATCTAAAGTGTTATTCTCTTCTACCAGCCCAGCCATACTTATACCCTCATTTTAATTTTTATTTGTCCTGAAATTGCATTCTTTCTTTGCCTGAAGTATAGCATATTCTGCTGATCTGTGCCATGGATTTTAGGAAAATAAAGGGGCAGATAAATGCAGGGAGACGACGAAGATCATGTCCGAATATAAGGCCGGATATTTTAAAAACCCGTCTTTTATAAAGACAGGTTTTATAATCGTTATCTTCTTATTTCTTTGTAAAACGATTGAATATGGCAGCTACTTGAGCTCTTGTTGCATATTCTCCAGGCATTATTTTTGTACCGTCACCTTGCAGCAGGCCTTCTGCATTTGCCCAGGACACAGCAGTGATTGCCCAGTCCGAAATATCTGCTCCATCGTCAAATTTTGATAATTCAGCCTGGGCTGTTACATCGTATCCCTTGAACTTTGCATAGTTCATGAGGATAAGTGCCATCTGCTCCCGGGTGATAGAATCCTCCGGACCAAACCTGCCATCACCGTAGCCATTTACAATTTTATTTTCAGAAGCCCATAACACCGCATCGTAGTAGTACATTCCTTCAGCAATATCAGCGAAAGGATTTTCACCTGATTTCGGTGTACCTTCAAGACGGTGCAGAATAGTTACTATCATAGCCCTTGTTGTGTTATCGCCAGGCGCAAAGGCAGCTGCGGATATTCCATTCATAAGGCCATTCTCATAAGCCCAGATAATATCATCTGCAAACCAGTCATCAGATGAAATGTCTGTGAAAGGCAATGGCTTTACTTCAGGAGAAGTTTCCCCTGCACTTCCTTCTTCAATTGGATCAGGCTCCCCCTTCATCCCATCTCCGCTGCCCTTATTATCATTGCCTGTATTTCCTGAGCTTCTGTTTTTAATATTAAGCTCACCTTCTTTGTACTCCAAAGTATATTCATAGTTTTCATTAACAGGAGGGGCTCCTCCGGATATCTTTATTGCCACTTTATTTTCCTTTGTCATATCTGGAGTGTTTTCGTAGGACAAGGCAGGAGCCGTTATTAATTCATCGTCTCCCATAAGCCCTTTAACGGTATAATCCACTCCCAATTTAGGATTTTCAATGTTTGGTACTTCTGTCCCTACATAGGCTTTCTTATCAAGGGCTCTTATTGTTATAGTTGCCTGAGCCTTATTTACTATAAGTGTATATTCCTTTGAATCATAAGGATTATTACCATTGCTTGCCTTTACGGTAAAGCTGAAATTGCCTGTCTCGGTTGGTGCACCTGTAATTTTTCCATCGCTGCTTAAGGATAGGCCTGCCGGAAGTTTGCCTGTTATTATCTCCCATTCCACAGGCTGACTGCCTGATGCATTTAAGCTTTGATTATAGGAGCCGGCAAAGATGGCACTATCTAAAGCCGCAGTTAAAATGAAAGGCGGTCCTTCAGCACTTTCTTCCCAATTTGCATAAAGAATCATATTTTCATACACAGGGCTTCCAAACTTCCATTCATTAGTATAATCGGCACAAGTATACCAAGCAATAAAATTATATCCTGCTTTAGTCGGGTCGTCCGGTTTGGCTACTTTATTACCATTGTTTATAGTTTTTTCTCCAACCGGCGAGCCTCCCTGAGAATCAAAGGTAACCAGCACTTGTCTGGCAAGAGCCGGAATAGTTACTGTTTCTTTGAAGTCACAAACGGTACAAGTCCGTTCCTTGCTGCCCGCACTTGTCAGCGTCGGATATTTGCTTGTAAGCCAATCTCCCATACTATGCCAAATTTCATCATCTCTTGCACCACAGCTGCATTCATGCCAGTGGTGTCCATTGTCATAGGCCCATATGTCAGGATAATTATGTGTATGGTTAGTTGCCGGAATTACATAGGGCAAATCAGTATAACCGCATACAGTACATTTCTCATATCCTAAACCATTTTTATTATTTGTTGCTTCTTCTATAACTATAGTCTCAAAATCATGGCTTAAATTATTACCCTCCGTTGCACCACAAGCACACATTTTTTTGTGTCCTAGCCAGCTGGGCAACCAATAAATAAATTCATGTGTATGAGAGCCTCCTGTAGCAGGGATTTCTACATCCTTTTTATAATCGCAGCTATAGCAAGAATATTGACCTAATCCTGCTTCTGTTTCTGTAGGATCCTTAACCACTTCATATCTTACAGTGTGAGTTTCTAAAGCTCCAAAGGTCTTACCGCAGGTACAGGCCATCTGGTGAAGGTCTTCATCTATACATATGCGGGTCCAGTGGGCAAACCAATGCTCCCCGCAATCAGGACAGATTATATGGTCGGGGTCACTTGAACACATACTACATAAATCACAATATACATGATATTGGCAGCTTGGGGATATATCACAGAATTCACAAGGATATTCTTCGCAATTAGAGCAGTGGTCTCCGCATAGGTCGCAAATATCTACACATTCCTCACAGGAACCGCAAGCAGGGCAAATTTCCCTACATTCGGTGCAATACTCTCCGCAGCCTAAGCATAGGTCTACACAGTATTCACAAGCCCCGCATTCCTGGCAGAAGTCTGCGCAAGAAGAGCAATATTCTTCACAAATTGAGCAGAAATCCCCCCGGCAATTTTGGCATTCATCGCAGCCCTTGCAAAATGGTACGCAATCTGAACATACTTCATAGCAATCAGGGCACATATTCCCGCAATATTCACATGCTTCTCCACATTCCTGACAAATATATGCACAGTCGGAACAATGCTCTAAACAACCACCGCACATATCTCCACATTCAGAACAGGTATTTCCACAGTCTATACAGATCTGGGCACAGTCGGAGCAAGTATTGCAGCCTTTACAAAATAACTCTGCACAATCAGAGCAGTAGTTTCCGCAATCAGAGCATAAAATTCCACAGTCAGAGCATATACCACATACCTGGCATACTTCATCTCCTATACAAGCTTCACATTTTCCGCAATCCGGACAGACTAAAGAGCATTCAGAGCAATAATCTCCACACTGTTCGCATACATCTGCACAATTACTGCAGGTATGACAGTTGGAGCATCTTATATCCCAATGGTCCCCACATTCCCAACAACTTTCACAAAAATAATCATAGGCACAAAGTTGGCATTTTCCGCAG
>CAZAYQ010000080.1:3565-6992 GCA_964489345.1 uncultured Clostridia bacterium
GGGAATAATCCTGCCAGTATTGATATTATCAGCATAATTGCTAATATTCTTCCTTTATTTTTCATGCTGTTTTCTCCTTGCTTTTTTATGTAATTCTTAGCATTTTAAAACCTTAGTAATTACCTGAAAAAGTTATTTTTTTATGTAATCACCTCCTCGTATAAACAAAATAACTTTATTATTTATATTTTAACGAATATTTTTAGAATGCACACCCTACAAATGTAGGGGGTGGGGGTATTTATTTTCAAAAAAATAACCCTATCTCTAGGGTTATAAATCTAAAACTTCTACTTGTCTTGGTGTGAAGTCTGTATTCCAGGCACATCCTATTTAAAGTAACGATGTTGAATCGGGATAGATAAATTCTTGGGCAGCCTTATCCAAAGTTTAAAAACAGGAACCGTATCAATGCCCATAGTTCCGCCCTCTTTCCTAATTTTTTCTCTAAGAGCAGATAGGCCGCCGCCTTCTGTAATCTTTTTTTCGGGCAAGGCACCGTCATTAGTTAATTCTATCGTATACTCTTTTTCTGTTTCCTCTATAGTCAAATTAAGCACTGTAGCGTCGGCGTGCCGTATGGCATTGTTCAATGCTTCTATTGCACTTATCATAACTATATCTTTGATCTTGCTTTTTTGGGGAAGCTCTCCATGCAGCTGAAGTTTAATCCCTATATCGGCTGCTGATTGTAAAAGTTCTTCAAAAGCATTCTTTTCTTTCATTCCGTTTCCACTTAATAATGCCGCAATATTTTGTTTCCATAAAGCAAGTACAGATTTTCCTTCTTGGTCAAATTCCTTGTTTGCCATTATCCGTCTGGTGGCAAGGAGTATATATCCTAACTCGCTGTGCAGTTGAGTCTTTGTAGCAAGTCTTTCCTCTTTTGATTTGATAGCTGCCAAGTTTTCGCTGTATTGACGGAGACGGGTATTCATTTTCATAAACTCGGTATTTTTCTTTTTTAACAGTGTTCTTAATTCATCCAATTCTGTAATATTAACGGCAGTAATTTGCACCCCGGCCTTATTGTTCACCTTAATATTGTGGCGGGAAAAAGACCATGTCTGCTTGTTGTCAAATTGTGAAATAAGTTGGTTTCCGGACTTATGCATGTTCATATTTTGCCCGCTTTCAGTAATTTCTTGCCAAAATGCTTCCGCATCCTGCAAATCCCTGCCTGTAATTTTGTGGCATAGGTTGTTCATGGTTTTGTTGGAAAGAAAAACAATACCGCTTACTGTCGAAAAACAGAGACCGGCAGGCAGATTATCTATACTTTCTTTGATTGATGTTCTTGTAATGGTATTTTGCCGATATTGATGTTCTATATATGTCAGGTAAACAGACACAGCCAACATAATTAAAAAAATAATAATATATATGTCAGCCGGTATACTTTGAAATATTTGTGTAATAACAAATATCGGGTTGTTATTTTTCATCAAAGAAAGGTCCATGCCTAATGAATGCAGTATGATGAAAGAAATCAATATGAGTCCAAGGCATATGTAGCATATTTTACGTCTTTTAGTTTCAGTAAGTGCAAACATCAATACATAAAAATTAAATAATAATAAATTTAAGTATAAAATAGAAATTATATTAATCATATTTTTCACCGGTTCCCGGAAGCTCTAAGGCAATGGCAAGACTATCATCTTCTATTGTCCCTGCCATATACCCGCCGCTATTAGCAAGCTTATCTATATTTTTGAAATTTTTTATTTCTAATATGTCTGCCAAACAATTTTCTTTATCACAGTTAATTTGCAGTTTCATCTTTATATTGCCTTTTGATATATTCAAATTAATAAATAATGCATTAACACAGGGCAAAAGAGCTTCTGTTATTTCTTCAAATAAATCATATGTCAGTATTGCATATTCTGCTTTAACTCTGCCTTTACAGTTAGCTTTTAGTGAACAATCAATTTCACCCTGCAATATAGCCTCTAAAGATTCCCTCAGGCAGTATTCCAATTCTTCTGCAGGAAATATGTTATTGTCCTCGCTTAAAATAAGTAAGTTGCTGCGGCGTTTAATGTATGTGCCAAGAACGCAAATTCGAACTAATCTTTCTTGTAACCGGGTGGCATCCTCCATATTATCCGAAAGAATATGATTAAGTTGTTTAAGCTGCGGCTCTATTTTTTTAGTAATTTTGTCTTGCAATCTGATTTTTTCATCTATTTTTATTCTTCTTTCCTTTAATTCTAATTCAGCCTGAAGCAAATCATTTTCTTCTGCCAATCTTTGGTTTACTTCCTCTAACTCTTTAATTAATCCATTCATTTCCGAAATGTCCTCAAGCCAAAGAATTTGACCGCCGGATATAGGAAAGGCAGACATTCGCATATTATCATTTGTTTCCCCGAAAGCAAATTTTGTTATAGGTTCTTTAAATAATGGATGAACTAAATTAGTCTGATAACATACCTGATAATTCTTATTTAAAATTTGTGCCCTTAAATCTGATGCATGAAACAGTTCTTCATAATAAATATTTGAGCGTATTAAGCCGCTTTGAATCAGGCTTTCAAATATTGCCATTGTAAACAGACAAAATATGGCTGTCATATCTCCTGCTATTACTCTTAAAAACGGAACCCCCCCTATATATAGAATGCCGTAAGCTAAACCTGCAAAATAAGGTATAAAAGGTAAATATAAAATCTTCTTATTGTGAGGCACCCTGCTTTTAACTAATGTAATTACAATGGATATAAGCAAAGGTATAATCATCCATAACCACACAAACCAATATAATATTCCATATTTATAATCGCTGCTGGTCCATATGTCACCCTTCGGGAAAATAAATACCAATTGGTGAAAATCGTTGGTTAGCACAAAACCAATCAAAATAATTGCAGGTATATAAATTAAGCCTGTCCATTTTGGGAGCTTGAAGTTTTCTGATTTTCCAAGGGACAAGGAAACAAATATACTCATGGAAGGGATTAAAAGCATGGGAATATAATAGGAATACCAGCACAAACGCTCCGTTGCAGAAGCATCCTCGGTATAACTGAATTTGATTGTACGAACCATAAACCAAAATAACATCAATACTACAATAGCCATCAGAAACTTAAGTGTTTGTTTTTGAATGATACGTCTTTTAATGGATATACCCCATTCAATAAATAATCCAAAGTATATAAGAGCATATATTAAACTGCGGTTTAAATAAATAAATATAGGCTTATCTATTATCATAGGCAGTCTTAATATCATGGTAAAAATAATCAGAAGTGCAATAATTGCAGATTTATAGATAAGCTTTTTATGTATATGTCTCATGCCCCTCCTCTTTTCCTGTCGTTAGCCAAAATGTCTTCTTTATATGTTAAAAATGACTTTTTTCAATATATGACAAAATTATACTATAATTATTGTATTTCATCAATGTATAAGTATCTTA
>CAZAYQ010000081.1:0-6892 GCA_964489345.1 uncultured Clostridia bacterium
ACTTCCGGATGATATACCCGAAAATCTTGCTTTGTCAGTGCTTGATGTAGCAGGTGCACCGGCTCAAACTCAGAAATTGGTCAAAGAAGGAGACACTGTCTTAGTTCTTGGCGGCGGTGGTAAATCAGGACTTTTATGCTTGTACGAGGCAAAGAAAAAAGCAGGTCCGGGAGGGAAAGTTATATGCTGGGCTCACAGGGCAGTATCCCTGGAGACAGTTAAAGAACTTGGTCTGGCAGATGTTTTAATATCCGGCGATGCTACAAATGCAATTGAAGTGTACGAAAAAGTTATGGAAGCTACAGACGGACTCTTATGTGACCTGGTAATCAGCTGTGTCTCAAGGCCAAACTGCGAAATGTCAGCAATACTTGCCGCAAAGGATGAGGGAACAGTTTACTTCTTCTCTATGGCTACAAGCTTTACAAAAGCAGCATTAGGGGCTGAAGGCGTGGGCAAGGACATCAACATGATAGTTGGAAACGGTTATACCAAGGGACATTCTGAAACAGCACTTCAGGTAATGAGAGAAAGTGAAGGATTAAAAGAATTATTCACAAAATTATATGCATAACATAATAGGAATAAGTCAAAATAAGCAATATGTCATTCACTTAGTGAATGACATATGCCGCTTGTTTAAAATACTATAAGGAGGTATAAAAGTGGCTTATTATAATGAAATCGAACTTTGGAAAGATGTTAAGCCGGAAGAGTGGAATGACTGGAGATGGCAGGTTGAAAACAGAATAGATTCAGTAGAGAAAATAAAGAAAATAATTAACATTACAAAACAGGAAGAAGAAGATATAAGCAAAGTATTGGAAAAATTCAGAATGGGCATCACTCCGTATTATGCAGCGCATATGGATAAAGACGACCCCAGACATCCGATAAGAATGCAGGCTGTACCCACATTTGCAGAAACACATGTAAGCCCTGCAGACATGATTGACCCCCTTCATGAGGACGAAGATTCACCGGCGCCCGGATTAACACACCGCTATCCTGACAGAGTATTGTTCTTAATTACAGACCAATGCTCAATGTATTGCAGACACTGCACAAGAAGAAGGTTTGCAGGACAAAGCGATGATGAAGTAGGAATGGAAAATATCGACAAATGTATCGAATATATAAGAAAAACTCCGCAGGTTAGAGATGTATTGCTATCAGGCGGGGACTGCTTGTTAGTTTCTGACAATAAATTAGAATATATTATCAGAAAGTTAAGAGAAATCCCCCATGTGGAAATAGTGCGTTTAGGCTCAAGAACACCTGTAGTTTTACCCCAGCGTATTACAGACGATTTGGTAAACATGCTAAAAAAATACCATCCCATTTGGCTGAATACCCACTTCAATCATCCGAGTGAATTTACTCCGGAATCTATGGAAGCTTTAAGGAAGCTGGCTGATGCAGGTATTCCTTTAGGAAACCAGTCAGTATTGTTAAGAGGAGTTAATGACTGCCCCCATATTATGAGAGACTTAGTTCATAAACTTGTTATGAACAGAGTAAGGCCATATTATATTTATCAATGCGACCTTTCGCTTGGAATTGAACATTTCAGAACTCCTGTAGCAAAGGGTATTGAAATAATAGAAAGCTTGAGAGGACATACTTCAGGTTTCTGCGTACCTACATTTGTTGTTGATGCACCCGGCGGCGGCGGGAAAACACCTGTAGGACCTGAATATGTATTGTCGCGGTCAGCACACAAATTAATTTTAAGAAACTTTGAAGGTGTTATTACCACATACACAGAACCGGATATACCGGAATTGGAATGCAAGTGCGATGTATGCCAAGGCAGGAAGGAAGATCCCTTGACAGGAGTAGCAGGATTGCTGCAAGGAAACGACCTGGCACTTGAACCTACAAAATTGGCAAGAAGAGATAGAACACACCATTAAAATTGTAATTTAGTTAACGAGGGGCTTTTATGAGATTAATTGAAACCATCAAAGAAAATAATTATGAAACAGTGTCTATAATAGGTCTTGCAAAGAATGCAGGAAAGACTGTAACTCTTAATTATCTCATAGAAGAAGCAGAAAATTTTAATATTAAAGCAGGTATCACTTCAACGGGGCGGGACGGCGAAAATACAGACCTGGTAACACAAACACAAAAGCCTGCAATTTTGGTAAAAGAGGGAATGTATGCAGCCACAGCCAAAAAAACACTGATGCTTTCAGACGCCAAAGTTGAAATCCTGGAAACTACGGGAATTTCAACTGCCTTAGGCCAAGTAATAATAGTAAAGGTGAGGCAGAAAGGCAATATACAGATTGCCGGACCTGTCAGCGCAAAAGATATGAAATATGTTGCGGGACGCCTTAAACATTATGGAGCGGAAGTGGTATTCATAGATGGAGCAATAGACAGAAAAGCTGTTTCGTCTCCTGCTATTACAGACGCATGCATTATTGCTGCCGGAGCTGTACTGAGCAGGGACATGAAAAAGGTTTTAGAAAAAACTGCCCATGCTGTGGAATGCTACTCGCTGCCGGGAACTGAAGAGCATGTTAAAAATATAGTTCGGAAAATAAATAAAACATGCATCATATCAGCAGACGGCAAAGTACTTGTACCAAATATTAAAACAAGTATTACAGGCGGCAGGAAAATCAGTGAGCTGGTTGACGAGAAAACAAGTCACATATTTATAAAAGGTGCTCTTACATCTGCCCTGTTGAAAGATTTATGGGGAAATATAAATAAAAGAGGCATTAAATTAATTATAGAAGATGGAACAAAAATATTTACGGATATAAATGTTTGGAATGAAATGAGAAGGAAGGGACTTAAAGTTGAAGCTTTGGACACAATAAATGTTTTAGCCGTAACTTTAAATCCTGTGTCTCCGGAAGGGTATTTCTTTGACAGTCAAGTATTAAAAGAAAATATGAGAAAAACCCTTCCGGGAATAAATATTCTTGATGTGGTGTCGGGCGGTGATGAAGATTGAATAGTTTTATGACAGAAAAAACAGTTAAAAATGTAAATTTTGATTATATTTTTAATGAAGTTAAGCCTATTACGGAATACGGAATAATAGCGAAGCAGGGAGCAAAAGCTTTTATAAAAGGTCAGGAGGCGGACCTTAAAACAGAGTTCAATAAAATTAGGGCTTTTATTGAAAACAGACAAAGGCGGGACATAATCGATATTTTAAGGCATATTAAAAATATACTTGAAACTATCCAAAGGGCGAGAAGCAGCCAGGTTCTTGATGAAGTAGAATTGTTTGAAATAAAAAACTTTCTAATTCAAGTCGAAAAATTGGATAAAATATTAAGAGGCATTTCTGATAATGATATAAAACTATTGCAATTAACCCCCCTGCCCCGCTTATATGAAAAGCTTGATCCGGCTTATGAAAAATTGAATACATTTTATATTTATGACGAATATTCACAAAAATTGAAAGAAATTCGAAATGAAAAAAGGCAGATTGAAAAGACAGTCAGCTTATTAAAGAAAAAAATAAGGGATCAAATACAAGAAAAGCATAATATCAAGTTAAATTTAAAGGATGAAACAACAATAAGCAAGTCACAGAAGGAAAAAATGGATGAGCTTAACAAGGAAGGCGGCTTAAGAGTATCCGGAGAAAACTATTTAAATATTATTTACAAGCTCAAAAATACCGATGAAATTGATGAATATGAGAAGCACTACGAAGAGCTGACCTTTGAAGAGGATGGGGAAGAATTTAAAATTCGGCAGGACATCTCCGGTTTAATAAAGAAAGATAGTCATATTTTGCAGAAAAACACAGAAATAATAGGTGAAATCGACTATCTTATAGCAAAAGCAAATTATGCTCAAAAAACCCGGTCCATAGAGCCGGAAATAACTGATGAGCTGCTAATTACAATTATTGGCGGCAGGAATCTTAAACTTGAAAAAACTTTGAAAGATAAACACCTTGAATATGTTCCCGTTGATTTAACAATAAATAAAAATGTTGTTTGCATAACAGGGGCAAATATGGGAGGGAAGACCGTCTCCCTCAGGATGACAGGTCAAATTGCCGCAATGGCCGGTTTTGGAATGTTTGTACCCTGTCAGTATGCAAAAGTATGTCTTTTTGACCATATATTTATTTCTGCAGGAGACGATCAGTCCATTGAAAGAGGTCTTTCAACCTTTGGAGCGGAAATAATAAATTTAAAAGAAGCCATAAAAAATTCTGATAAAAGAAGTCTCATATTAATTGACGAACTGGCAGGGGGGACAAATCCAAAGGAAGGGTTCGCAATTACAAAGGCAGTGGTGAATTATCTCAAAAATAAGGACAGCATAACTCTTTTAACAACTCATTATGACAATGTTGCAAATGATAAGGATGTTCAAAATTTGCAGGTTAAGGGGCTAAGGCTCCCTGGTGAAGCAGATCTGATTAAAATGGACAATATTGACCAGGTTCAGAAATACATGGATTACAGGCTTATTGAAGTGAAATATTCAAGTGATATACCTAAGGATGCCTTAAAAATAGCAAGAATGGCAGGCATAGACGAAGAAATCATTAAGGATGCAGAAAGATATCTTTAGTGTACGGGGACACACCACCAGGGGCTCCCCGCAGAAGGAGGATGTATGGAAAGCAAATTAAATCTTAATCCCCGATTAATTGACAGTGCTCGTACTGCAGCAAGAAATATTGCAGACAATGTACAAAATTTCATTGACAAAAATACAACAGTTACAGTCGAAAGAACTGTTGCCCGGCTCATGGGCATAGATGGCGTTGATGAAATAGATAAACCCCTTCCCAATGTGTTGATAGACGCTATCAAAGAAGGCGGCGGACTTTCTAAGGGCGCAGCATTTTGGATAGGAAATGCCATGGTTAATACGGGAAAAACACCGCAGGAAATAGCAGAAAGTGTAAGCTCAGGAGAAATTGAAATTACAAAAATACCTTTAGCTGATGAAAACAAAATTATGGAAGCAGTTTATGAAACTGCAAAACAAACAGTAGAAAGAATCAAAAACAACAGAGCCAAAAGGGATGAATACTTAAATACAATAGGCGAAGGGAAAAGACCCTATTTGTATGTAATAGTAGCAACAGGCAATATTTATGAGGATGTTCTGCAGGCACAGGCTGCTGCAAAGCAAGGAGCTGATATAATAGCCGTTATCAGAACAACCGCACAAAGCCTGCTGGACTATGTTCCTTACGGACCTACAACGGAAGGCTTCGGCGGAACATATGCAACCCAGGAAAACTTTAGAATAATGCGTAAAGCACTTGATGAAGCAGGAGAAGAAGCAGGAAGATACATCCGCCTCTGCAACTACTGCTCAGGGCTTTGCATGCCTGAAATAGCAGCAATGGGTGCACTGGAAAGACTTGATGTAATGCTTAACGATGCACTTTACGGCATTCTTTTCAGAGATATCAATATGCAAAGAACCTTGGTTGACCAATATTTCTCAAGAATAATCAACGGCTTTGCAGGCATAATCATAAACACTGGAGAAGACAACTATCTGACTACAGCAGATGCTTATGAAGAAGCCCACACTGTATTGGCATCACAGTTTATCAATGAGCAGTTTGCACTAAAAGCAGGACTTCCCGAAGAACAAATGGGTCTGGGCCACGCTTTTGAAATGAATCCAATGCTGGAAAACGGCTTCTTGTATGAATTGGCGCAAGCTCAGATGGCAAGGGAAATATTCCCTGATGCCCCCCTTAAATATATGCCTCCTACAAAATATATGACAGGAAATATTTTCAGAGGACATTTGCAGGATGCAATGTTTAATCTTATATCCATATGGACCCATCAAGGGCTTCAATTGCTGGGGATGCCTACTGAAGCAATTCATACACCCCACCTGCAGGACAGAATGCTTTCAATTGAAAATGCCCAATATATTTTCAACAATGCCCGTGACATAGGTAATGAAGTTGAATACAAAAAGGACGGGATAATTCAGACAAGGGCGCAGGAAGTGCTGGCTAAAGCTGAAGAATTGTTAAGGGATATAGAAAGAGAAGGAATGTTTGACACCATTGAAAAGGGCAAATTTGGCGGCGTAAAAAGAAGCTTTACCGGCGGTAAGGGATTGGCCGGGGTCGTTGAAAAGGATGAAAAATACTTTAACCCGTTTATTGACTTAATGTTGGGGGGTGCAGAATAATGGAGAGTATCCAGAAGGTAGACTTAACGAAAATAAAACCATACGGGGATACATTAAATGACGGAATGGTTCAAATGAGCTTTACATTGCCTGTTCCCTACGGTGATGAAGCAAGCGAAGCAGCGAAGCAGTTAGCTGAAAAGATGGGATTTGATGATCCGGCAGTTGTATTTTCCAAAGACTTGGGAGTTGGATACACATATTTCGTAATGTACGGCAAATGCACCCACACAGTTGATTATACCGTAATTGAAGTACCCAAGGTAGATATGGAATTTATGGAAAGAGAAGAAGTTGAAGAATATATCAAGGAAAATATCAAACGTGATGTTGTTATTGTAGGAGCATGCACAGGAACAGATGCCCACACCGTTGGTATAGATGCCATCATGAATATGAAAGGCTTTGACGGTCATTACGGACTTGAAAGATACAAGGGAATTGAAGCCATCAATATGGGCAGCCAGGTATTAAATGAGGAGCTTATTGCAAAGGCAATCGAAGTAAATGCAGACGCAATACTGGTATCCCAGGTAGTCACACAAAAAGACATCCATATTTCCAACTTGACACAATTGGTTGAAATGATGGAAGCAGAAGGACTTAGGGATAAAATAATACTGGTGTGCGGAGGCCCAAGACTTAACCATGAGCTTGCACAGGAATTAGGATATGATGCAGGATTTGGTACGGGAAGCTATGCCAACCATGTGGCAACATTTGT
>CAZAYQ010000082.1:0-6811 GCA_964489345.1 uncultured Clostridia bacterium
TTCAGACTTGGATATCGACATAAAAAAATGATAAAATATAGGAGAATGCATATGGCATCAACGGCAAGAATGTTATGTTATAAAATAAGCCCTGGAGCACACAGGGGAAAGGAGTACTTATGGTGGATTTCATAAAATCAAATTACATAAAAGAAGAAAGAATAATGATAAAGGAAATTCCGGCTCTTCTTTTTAGACCGGGAGATGCGAAGGAAGCAATTCCTACGGTTGTTTTCTACCATGGCTGGAGTTCAAATAAAGAAAGTCAGCGGATGAGAGGTTTTATTTTGGCTTCTGTCGGCTACCAGGTGGTTATTCCTGAAGCCATATATCACGGAGAAAGAAATCCCTTAAATGATTATGGTCATGAAGCAGCTACAGAATATTATTGGGATGTAGTATTTAAAAATTTAGAAGAATACAGCATTATAGAGGGTGAACTGGTATCAGGGCATGGTGCCGACCCAAAAAGGATTGCAGTAATGGGCAATTCCATGGGTGGATTTACTTCAAGCGGAATTTTTACCCACAATAAGGATGTCAAAGCTCTTGTTGTGTTTAACGGCTGCTGCTGGTGGGAGGATTTCAATAACAGAGCAGATGTTTTAATGACCGGGAAATTAAAAAGGGTCGAAAAAAAGGTTGAAGAATTGGACCCCATGAACCATTTAAACCTTCTAAAAGATAGGCCTATACTGATGCTTCATGGGGACAGCGATTCTTCGGTGTCCATTGAAAGCCAAAAGGATTTTTATAATAAGTTGAGTCCCATCTACCTTAACAAAGAAAGAATTAAATTAATAGAATACCCAAGATTAGACCATCTTGTTACCACAAATATGATGGAAGAAAGCATCAATTGGCTGGGCAGGTATCTGTAGAAATATTTCGGGCGGGCTTTGGGAAATCAAAGCCCGCCCCTAAAATATTTTATTAGACAAATAAGAATAATTATCTTATTCGATTGGTTCCAAGCTTGCCTGGAAATGACGCAGAACCTTAGGCTCCCAGGTAATCCTGTATCCTTTAATACCATCTGCTTTTTCCTTGATTGCAATGAGAGCTTCAGCCATTATATCGAAATGGGCTTGAGTATATACCCTTCTCGGGACGGCAAGCCTTGTGAATTCAAAATCAGCTTCCAGCTGCTCTCCCGTATCAGGATCATTTCCTAACATATATGAACCGATATCACAGGTTCTTATACCTGCTTCTTTGTATAATTCAACTGCTAAAGCCTGTGCAGGGAATTCATAATAAGGAATATGGGGAAACATAGCTTTTGCATCTATGAATAATCCGTGTCCGCCTACCGGTGCCTGGTATGTTACCCCTCCTTTATTCAATTTTGCAGCTAAATATTCCAATTGACCAATTCTATATCTTAAGAAGTCTTCGTCCTGTCCTTCATAAAGACCTATTGCCATTGCCTCCAAATCCCTGCCGGATAATCCGCCGTATGTTGTAAAGCCTTCAAATGAAATACAGTTAGCTTTTACCTTTTCATATAGTGCCTGATTATCTTCCTTTATTCCTATAAGACCGCCCATATTTATAATGGCATCTTTTTTTGCACTCATTGTAAAGAAATCCGCATAGCTGAATATTTCTCTTGTTATGTCTTTTATTGACCAGTCTTTGAATTCTTCTTCTCTCTGTTTAACAAAATATGCATTTTCTGAGAATCTGGCAGCATCAATATCTAATGGAATACCGTATTTTTTGCAGACTGCTGATACATCTCTCATGTTTTGAACTGATACCGGCTGGCCGCCTGCTGAGTTATTGGTTACAGTCATTACAACTACTCCCACATTTTCGCTCCCCAGCTCGTTTATTAGCTTTTCCAGCTTTTCAACGTCCATGTTGCCTTTGAATGGAGCTCTTATGGTAGGATCCTTTGCTTCTTCCACCACACAGTCAATCGCTCTTGCACCGGCAATTTCCACATGGGCTCTTGTTGTGTCAAAGAACATATTTGCAATAGCGTATTTACCTTTAGATACTAAAATCGGGAAAAGCACTTTTTCTGCAGCCCTGCCTTGATGTACAGGTTGAATGATTTTATATCCGAATATGTCCTGTCCCGCTTCAATAATTTTGAAATAAGACTTTCCCCCGGCATATGATTCATCACCCAGCATTACCCCCGCCCACTGGTCGGAACTCATGGCATTTGTTCCGCTGTCTGTCAATAAGTCAATGTAAACGTCTTCCGATTTAAGATTGAAGGTATTATAATTCGCTTCTTTAATCTTTTGTTCCCTCTCTTGGCGGGTTAAAATCTTGAGAGGCTCTACCATTTTAATTCTAAATGGCTCTGCAACATACTTAAAATCCATTTGTTTTCTCCTTTCTAAGTTTAAAATCTCTAATTATAATTTACCATTTTAATGAAATATTTGCAATATAAAATTGGCTTATAATGCAAATGTTCATGATTGATATTGCTGAAGAATATGCTATAGAAAAAGCATGGGGACATTCCTTCAAATCGAGTAACCCTATAGGGGAAAGTTTCTGAAAGAATGTCCCAAATAAATTTCATTCTTATTTAGGAATATTTAATTTAATTCTAACATTCTCAAGCATATCTTTTGTCATGGCATCCAGGTTATATTTTGGATTCCAGCCCCATTCTTCTCTGGCATGAGAATCATCCAGGGAATTGGGCCATGAATCGGCTATCTCTTGTTTTACCGGATCAACATCATAGTCAAGTTCAAATTCAGGCATATATTTTCTTATGGATGCAGCAAGCATTTCAGGGTCAAAACTCATGGCAGAAACGTTAAAGGCATTGCGGTGCTTCAGTTTTTCCGGGGCCGCTTCCATCAGGTCAATGATTGCATTTAATGCATCCGGCATATACATCATATCCATGAAGGTTCCTTTTTGGATAAAGCTTGAGTATTTTTTATTTTTCAAGGCTTCATAGTAGATATGAACTGCATAGTCTGTTGTTCCTCCTCCGGGAAGTGTCTTGTATGATATAAGTCCGGGAAAGCGGACACCTCTTGTGTCAACACCGAACTTTTTGTAGTAATAGTCACATAGCAATTCACCGGCAACCTTAGTTACCCCGTACATGGTTGCAGGTCTTTGAATGGTATCCTGGGGGGTATTATCCTTTGGAGTTCCCGGGCCAAATGCTGCAATGGAAGATGGTGTGTAAACCATGCAGTTTTTTTCTTTGGCAACTTCTAATACGTTGTACAAACCGTTCATATTTATATTCCAGCATTGCTGGGGATCCTTTTCCCCAACGGCAGATAAAACGGCTGCCAGATTTATAATGGTGTTTATTTTGTGTTTATCCACTACTGATGCAAGTGTTCCTGCATCATTGATATTTAACACTTCAAATGGACCTGATTCAATAAGTTTTTCATGACCTTCCTTTATTCTTCTGCTGCTTGCTACTACATTTTCCGAGCCGTAAACCCTTCGCATTTCTTCGGTTAATTCAGAGCCTATTTGTCCCAGTGCTCCTGTTATTAATATTTTCCTCAATTTTACCTCCCATTTGACTATGTCTTGCCATGATTAAACTCAGTCCTTATAACCATGGATTTATCATTGTTATGAACAACCTGTCTTAATTGTCATTTTTAAAGGTCCAGCCCGTGGTATTTTCTTTAAAAAGTCAGGTTATAATCATAAAATCTTTAAATATATAATACCATATTATTTATTAAATTTAAATATAATTTTCAAATTCTTGCTTTAGTATTGAGAATTATATATAATAATAGTACATAAATGAGAGACAATTTATTCTTTGCAGTTAAATTTAGTGAAATTTGGTGAAAATTGATGAAAAGTATTAAGGAAGTTTATAAAGACCTGTCCTGCAAATTAAATTATCCGTATATTTCAGGGGATATGTTAAATGAAATAGAGGGGCCCCTATTGATTCACATAAGTGATACCCCTTCAGAAATTTATAAGAACATTTTTAAAATAATTGATATTCTGAAACCTCAATATATTATACATACAGGTGATTTGGCAGATAATATCAAGCTGGAGATTAATAGAGACAGGATAAAGGGCTATCACTGCGGTGTCAAAGAATTAGTGGAAGGCCTTGAGAAGGATGACACAAAGGTTTATTATTTACTGGGCAACCATGATGATTATGAAATTGTAAGCAGGTTGACAAATGACGGTACAATTTTAAAAGAAGGACTCCTGAAAATAGGTGATGTAAGCTTTACGGCAAGCCATTATTACAAGGAATATTCACATAGGGCGGATTTTAATCTTTATGGACATAGTTTTAAGCCCGGCCATTACATAAAAGATGGCACCATCGGTTTAAACGGTGTGTTAAATATAAACGTAATTGATTTGTCCAATAAAAAAGTATTTCATTTGAATTATCCTTATTGTACAAATCGTTTAAGAGGTATGGAAACAAAAAAAATAGGTTTATAAAGAAAGGGGATGGAAATGCTCTTATTTAGGATTGGGCCAAGGTATTTATTTATAAGGACTGAAAATATCAATGAGGTTGCAAATTTTTTGGTGACGAGCCTTAAGGGGGAAATTATTGATTTTTGGGAGGGATTTGAAAAGGCTTCGGAGAATAGTACGTTTTGCTTTATTACAGACATTGATCATGAAAAGACCTATGTTGAGGATGCAAAGAAAATTGTTCTTATAAATGATGCTTCTTCGCCTATATTATGCTCAATTATCAGCAGCAGCATATGCAGACTGCTGCAAAAAGTCGACATGGGGCCGGCATCAATCGTAATGCGTGCTGCCGGCGATGAATATAAGCTGGCAGAAAGGTTGAAGGAGATTTTTGGGGGCAGGGAAGTTGATTGGATAGAGGGCATCGGGATTGGTGAGAGGGATGATACCATAATCGCCTTTACCAGAAAGGTGTTGAACGAACCGGTTTCTGATTTCCTGGATACTAAGATTTTAGTTTCAAAGCCGGTAAGTGAAGTTCAAGAAAAGCTGCGTTTAGAGGGGCTCAGGTTAATTACCCAAAACTTGGATGACAGCCAGTGGTATGAGCTTAGAATCAATATTTATGATTCCTATGGCAATTATTTCAAACACTATGACAGGCTTATGTTTGTTTTGTCAAAGCTGGAAATGGGCATGGTATTGGGAGAAAGCTGGACAAAGGACTTTGGCGTGATGCTTTATTCTGTCATGACCTACCAGGTTAGATTGTTCACATATCATATGCCCATAGAAATAAAAAAAATATTAATGGCACTGGAATATACTGTTGAAGGCAGCAGGCTTGTTGACTTTGACCTCTACTATAAGAATAAAAAGATTTATTGGTATGATGTCAATAAGAAAAGGGAAAAAGGAAAAACTAAAGCAGATGAAGCTAAAGCTTACAGGGGAGAGCTCTATAAAAAACTGAGGCCCGAGGATATCAAAAGCTTGGAAGCAATGGAAGAGGCCATAGAAAAACTCATAAAATGACGAGGGGACGGGATTAATACCATATAAATAATAAGTTAAATAATAAATGTGTCAGCTCCAACTATAAAGAGGACCCATTAACATATGGATAGAAGGAGTGCGGCAAAGGGCTATGGTATAATATTTTCAAACCATTGAAGGAACATTTCTTCATTTTCTGCGTCTATATAATTGAGGTGATAAGCATGAACAGAAAGTATATATTTTTGATAGTATTGCTGATTTTTGCATTCATTATAATTGGTCTTGTAAATAAAATAATTTCTGACAATGTTGTAAAAGAAGTATCTTTTAATGCCAGGGTACTTGAAAACAACAATAATTTTATATTGGTTCAACCGGAAGAAGGTTCACCTGAACTTAATTCAAGCAATAAAATTGTTGTGCGTGTCAAAGGAGAAAATAACACTTTAAAGGACTTGTCCGAATTTACCGAAGGCAGCAAAGTTAAAATTACCTATGACGGAATGATAATGGAAAGTTATCCTGCCCAAATAAATGCATTTGATGTAGAGCTTATAAAATTTTAGGGACGGTTCTTTTCGTTTTAGGGACGGTTCTTTTCATTCTTGGAAATTTCCAACAAATCAAGATTCTTTTAATTTTAAAAATCCAGGCAGCGGTTGCCTAATAAATCCAGGGGTAGTCATATGATATTCAATGAGAAAACTGTTATATTAAAAAATGGTGTACTATGCTTATTAAGAAGTCCGGAAGTTTCAGATGCAAGAGAAATGCTTGATTATTTAAAGAAGACAGCAGCTGAAACAAAATTTCTTCTTCGTTATCCTGAAGAAGTGACCATGACAATTGAAGAAGAAGTAGATTTTATAAATTCTCTAAGACAAGCACCGAGGGGCCTATTGATTTGTGCATTTATTAATAATAGACTTGTTGGAACAACACACTTGATGGCTATTGGCGACAGGATTAAAACCTCTCACAGGGCATCTTTCGGAATAGCAGTACTAAAAGAAGCATGGCATATGGGAATAGGAAATGCCTTTATAACTGAAATATTAAAGATTGCAGAAGATATCGGGTTCGAAATAGTTGAGTTAGAGGTAGCAAGCCCAAATCACAATGCCATAGAGTTGTATAAGAAATTCGGATTTGAAATATACGGTACGAGGGAAAACGGCTTTAAATTCAAAGACGGCACATATTGTGACGAGCATTTGATGTTGAGAATGATAAAATAAGTATTAAAAAGGCCGGACCTGGAAATTTCATGCTTATAAAGGCTCTTGAAAATAGTTTTGGGACATATTTTATTTTTGCTAAGAATGACAAATATTAGGAGGTATATAATGTATACAGAATTAGACAGGAAATTAGAGGAAGTACAAGAAAA
>CAZAYQ010000083.1:0-6796 GCA_964489345.1 uncultured Clostridia bacterium
TGATGATTATTATGCTCACGGGCTGGCTGAAATTATACAAAAAAATTCATCCAAGGTGCGGGGTATATTAAACGGAATAGATACTGAAAAGTACAATCCCGAAAATGATACAGAAATCTTTGAAAATTATACTGCAAAAACCCTTGAAAAAAAATATTTAAACAAAAAAGGTCTCCAGTCCCTGTCAGGTCTTCCCCAGGACAAAGATGTGCCCGTGATAGGAATAATATCAAGATTGGTTAAACATAAGGGATTTGACTTGATAATTAATGCCATAGAAGGGATACTAAAAGAAAAAGTCCAGTTTATAATTCTTGGCAGGGGGGACAGAGGATATGAACTTTATTTTAACTATCTGCAGGAAAGTTACCACGATAAAATCTACGTGAGAATTGGTTTTGATTCCGATTTTGCAAAAAAGATTTATGCAGGGTCGGATTTATTTCTCATGCCTTCCATAAGCGAGCCCTGCGGCATAGCACAAATGATTTCTTCAAGATACGGTACTGTTCCCATTGTCAGGGAAACCGGAGGGCTTAAGGATTCAATCAAGGATGCCGGCCTTGGCCGGGGAAACGGTTTTACCTTCATTGATGAGACCCCTGAAGCTATGTGCGATGCCGTCAGAAGGGCACTTAAAGTGTATGAAAATAAAAAGGATTGGCAGGGCTTGGTTGAGGCAGTAATGAATATTGACTTCAGCTGGAAAAAGTCTGCAGAAAAATATTTTGATATGTATAACAGCTTAGTAGATATAGGAGAATGATAATGAAGTCAAAAATCGATGCAAAACTGATTAACCGTTTAATCGATGAGGAAATTATAAGATATTGGAATACAGAGCCTGAAAAGGCAAGTTTAAATCAAATATACAGGGCATTTTCAATTGTAATAAGAGATTTTCTGTTAAGAAAAAGAAATAAGTTTAAAAGAATGGAAAATGAGCACAAACAGGTTTACTATATATGCATGGAATTCCTCATAGGCAAATCTCTTAAGAATAATTTGTTTAATTTAGGTATTGAAGAAGAGGCCAAAGAGGCTCTAAAGAAGTACAATGTCAGTCCTGAAGAATTATATGAAATAGAAAAGGACCCGGGCTTGGGCAACGGGGGTCTTGGCAGACTTGCTGCCTGTTTCATGGATTCACTTGCAACACAGGATTATCCGGCAGTGGGATTTTCGATAAAATATGAGTTTGGTCTTTTTAAACAAAAAATAATAGACGGATGGCAGACAGAGCTTCCTGATGACTGGCTGACTACTTCCGATGTGTGGCTTATGCCCAGGACGGAAGAAAGGGTCGTTGTAAAATTCGACGGCTCTATCAGGGAAGAATGGACCCGGGAAGGAATGAAGGTACACCATGATTTCTCTACGGAAGTGGAAGCAATACCCTATGATGTGATGATTTCAGGGTTTAACAGCAAGGGTGTCAGCCTTTTGAGACTTTGGGAATCCAGATCTTTAAGCTCTTTTGATATGAACTTGTTTTCACAGGGTGACTATATAAGAGCCTTGTCAGAAGACTCAATGGCAGAAGCAATCTCAAAGGTTCTCTATCCTGCTGATGACCATAATGAAGGTAAAATCCTAAGACTTAAGCAGCAATATTTTTTAGTTTCAGCATCTGCGCAAAATATTGTCAGGTACCATCTGAATAAATACAATACATTGGATAACTTCAGCCAAAAAAATGCAATCCATATAAATGATACCCACCCTGCATTGATAATTCCTGAATTAATGCGAATTTTTATGGATGAACAGGGATGGTCATGGGAAAAAGCATGGAATCAGGTCTTTAATACAGTGTCCTACACAAATCATACAGTATTGAAGGAAGCATTGGAAACATTCGACGAAAGCATCATACAAACTAAGCTTCCAAGAATATATATGATAATAAGAGAAATAAACAACAGATTTCTTGAAGAAGCAGCAGGAAAATACAAAAATTACAACAAGCCCTTAAATATGTCCATTTTCGGTTACAGCAAAGTAAATATGGCTAATTTGTGCATAATAGGAAGTCACAATGTAAACGGAGTTGCAAGGCTTCATACGGAAATATTAAAAAGAACTGTTTTTAAACACTTTTATGAATATACTCCGGATAAGTTTATGAATGTTACTAACGGCATAACCCACCGGCGATGGCTTAATCAGGCAAATCCCTCGCTTGAGGCGCTGCTTGATGAACTTATAGGTCCCGGCTACAGAATAAATCCGGAAAGGCTTAATATGTTCAAGCATTACAAGGATGATGACAGCGTCTTAAACAGGCTTGATGAAATCAAATATGCAAATAAGAAGAAACTTGCCGGGTATGTGAAAGCCAATAATTATATTGACCTTAATATCGATTCCATATATGACATCCAGGCAAAAAGACTTCATGAATACAAAAGGCAGCTTTTAAATGCACTTAGGATTATAAGCATCATAATTGATATAAATGAAGGCAAAACAGGGAATATAGTGCCCGAAACATTTATTTTTGCTGCAAAGGCAGCTCCCGGCTACCACAGGGCAAAGGAAATAATTCAGCTTATTTATGCATTGGGTGAATATATAAATAAAAACACCTTTATAAAACAATATATCAATGTGGTTTTTCTGGAAAACTACTCTGTATCTTTAGCTGAAATAATCATACCTGCCGGAGAATTAAGCGAACAGGTATCCCTGGCAGGAAAAGAGGCAAGCGGGACAGGAAACATGAAATTCATGCTTAACGGGGCATTGACCATAGGAACATACGATGGGGCCAATGTGGAAATAATCAATGAAGTGGGAGAAGAAAATTTCTTCCTGTTCGGCATGAGAGACTATGAAGTTGAAGAATTGTGGAAAAGCGGCTATTCATCAGTAGTATATTATCAAAAAAATGAGCAGCTCAGAAAAATAATAGATTTTTTAAGCAAAGGGATTGGAGGCAAGTCCTTTGAATCCATATCCAGATACCTTATAGGCGGACCTGTGGTGGGTGACCCTTACATGTGTTTTGCAGACTTTGACAGCTATATGGAAGTTCATCAAAAGGCATCCATGCTTTATTATAATGATAAAAAGAAGTGGAACCAAATGTCATTAATAAATATTGCATCCGCAGGAGTGTTTTCTTCCGACAGAACTATAAATGAATATGCAGGCAAAATCTGGGGGATTAAACCGGTTAATAGGTATGGGGACACACCTTCAACGTAGGGCAAGACTTTGAAGGTATGCGTTGAAGGAATGTCCCCGATTTTGGTGGGACACAACAACAGGGGAATGTCCCCAATTTGGAAGGGGTGACACAGGGACCTATGTATATTTTTAATTCTCAGTCTGAATTTTACAGACATCCTCAGGGCGGAATTAAATCAAATGAAATAATAAGATTTAAAATACATGCAAAAAGAAATGTTGGCAGGCCTGACCTGCTGATTGAAAAAAGATATAACTATGACAGGTCTTTTTACCATAAAATAAAAATGCAGTGGATATCGCAAGATAAGAGCTATGATCTCTATCAAGCTGATCTTTCTATAGGAGAATATGGTCACTACTATTATTCCTTTATTTTTAATGAAGAAAGTTCAAAAGACTATGAGCTCCTCATATATGATGAAGACTATTCAACTCCGGACTGGACCAAGGGAGGTCTTATATATCACATTTTTGTGGATAGGTTTTTCAGAAGAAAAATAAGAAAAAAAAAGGGAGCTGTAATAAGAAAGTGGGGTGATACCCCTTACTACCTTCCTAATGATGAAGGAGAAATTTTAAATAATGACTTTTTCGGAGGAAACTTGGACGGTATAAGGGAGAAGCTACCCTACATTGCAAAATTAGGTGTGGGCATAATCTATTTATCTCCGGTTTTCGAGGCATATTCAAATCATAAATATGATACAGGAAATTATCATGAGATAGACCCTATGTTCGGAACTGAAAACTCCTTGAAAAAACTCATAAAAGAAGCAGAAAAATATGGTATCTACCTTATCCTTGACGGTGTTTTCAGCCACACAGGAGATGACAGCATTTATTTCAACAAATACGGCAGCTATAACTCAACAGGAGCATACCAAAGCAAGGATTCCCCCTATTACAGCTGGTATACCTTCAATAAGTGGAATGATGATTATATAAGCTGGTGGGGTATAAAAACACTGCCTGAAATAAATGAAAGCAATGCCTCTTATATAGACTTCATAAGCGGGGAAAAGGGTGTTGTCAATCATTGGCTAAAAACGGGGGTTATGGGATGGCGGTTGGATGTTGCTGATGAACTGCCGGATGAATTCATCACTGCCCTTCGAAGTTCAATAAAAAATTATAAGAATGATGCACTGATAATCGGTGAGGTGTGGGAAGATGCTTCAAATAAATATTCCTACGGTAAACTGAAGGAGTATTTTGCCGGGAAACAATTGGATTCAGTAACAAATTACCCCCTTCGGGACGGAATAATAAAATATATAAAAGAAAAGGACTGCACTTATCTATATAATATAATGAATAAAATAATGGAAACCTATCCTCCTCAAAGCGTAAACTGCCTCATGAATGTTCTTGGAACCCATGACACAGAAAGAATACTCACAATATTAGGGAGTGAAAATATGCCTTCAAATAAAAAAGAAATGGCAGAAAGCAGGCTTTCAGAAGAAGAACTAAAACAAGCAGTCAAGCTTTTAAAAATTGCAGTATTGCTGCAAATGACCCTTCCCGGTATTCCATGTATTTACTACGGGGACGAAGCAGGCATGGAGGGCTGGGAAGACCCTTTGAACAGAAGATGCTACCCCTGGGGAAATGAAAATAAGGATATACTAAACTATTATATGTTTATAACAAGCTTTCGAAAAGAAAATAAGCTTTTAGCCCAAGGTAAGTATAGGTGCTTAATTCATAATAAGGGAGTTTTTGTGTTTGAAAGATATGATGAAAATAAAAAAATAATTATTGCAGCAAACCTGTCAAAAAAGGAAATAAGCTTAAAATTCAAAGAAAATATGACTGATTATACAAATAATAAAGAAAATGATACTTTCAATATAGAAAAGGAAGGGTTTTTGATTCTGCAGCATTAACCTCTTGCTTCTCTTCCGGTTTGAATAGTCAAAATTTTTATTTTATCTCTCAATTCATCCCTAATCATAGGGCTTTTTAATCTCCACCGCCAATTATCCTCCAAGGTTGATGGGGTGTTAATTCTTGCCTTCGACCCTAAAAAAAGAAAGTCCTGCAAAGGTACAATGCATAAATCTGCCCGGCTTTTATAAACTGCCTTAATTAATTCATAGACAATACTATCCGTATTTTTTTTATCGATTTTTATATTTAATACTTCCAATACATATTCTTTTTCATTAAGGGTAAGTTTTTCAAACCATCCTTTTAAAGTATCATTATCATGTGTCCCTGTATATGCAGCTGTATTTTTCTCATAATTAGGGGGCAGGTATTGATTTATCGGATTCCCGTCAAATGCAAATTGCAATACCTTCATTCCGGGATACCCTGTATCATTTTTTAATGCTTTGACACTTTCGGTAATTACCCCCAGATCTTCAACGATAATTTTTAAGCTGCCTAAGTCTTCCTTTACTTTTTTAAAAAGTTCATTCCCCAAGGCAGGAAGCCACATGCCTTTTACTGCATTTAAGGACCCCTTCAAAACTGCCCAGAATGCATCAAAACCCCTGAAATGGTCAATTCTTACAACATCGAACAATTTAAATGAAAATGCAATTCTATCTATCCACCACTTATATTCAGTTTCCCTTAAATGCTCCCAATCATAAACAGGATTTCCCCATAGCTGTCCATCATCTGAAAAATCATCCGGGGGCACACCTGCAACCCATATGGGCAGGTGGTTTTCATCCAGCATGAAGAGGTCTTTTTCTGTCCATGCATCCACGCTATCCTCTGCAACATAAATAGGAATATCCCCGATTATTGATAGACCTTGACTGTTGGCATATTCCTTAAGTTTATAGTATTGTTTGTAAAACAAGTACTGCAAAAAGCACCAAAAATTTATTTCATCATCGAGCTCTTCTTTATATTTTTGAAGTGTATCCCCGTCCCTTTTTACAAGATTTTCATCCCATTTATGCCAGGGCTCCTGATTGTTTTTATATTTTAAAGACATGAAGAGGGCATAGTCCAAAAGCCATGGATTATCAAGGGTAAAAGAAGTTAAATCACAATATCTTCCTTTGTTTAAATATGCCTTTCTTAAAATTGAATACCTTGAATTAAATAATTCCTTATAATCAATATATTGACCATGGCTGCCGGGCTCAATATGCCTTAAGTCAGCTTCTTTAATAAATCCTTCTTCAGATAAGAGGTCCAGGTCAATGAAATAGGGGTTTCCTGCAAATACGGAAAAAGAAGAGTAGGGTGAATTTCCACAGGAAGTATGACCTATGGGCAGAATCTGCCAGTATTTTTGTCCTGCAGAACTTAAAAAATCAATAAAATTATAGGCTTCTCTTCCAAGGGTTCCTATACCGTATTTTGATGGAAGTGAAAAAATCGGCAGTAAAATTCCTGAGCTTCTGTCAAACATTTGCTACTCCTGGCTTTTATATTTATTTAATCTGTAAATATTTTTTTAAGACATCCGCCTTATCTGTCTTTTCCCACGGAAGGTCAAGGTCTTCCCTTCCAAAGTGGCCGTAGGCTGCCAGCTGCCGGTATATAGGTCTTCTCAAATTGAATTTTTCTATAATCACTGCAGGTCTTAAATCAAAATTCTCAGCTATTGCCCTTTCTATTATTTCATCAGCAA